>CAZLFD010000005.1:0-45942 GCA_964558715.1 uncultured Candidatus Peribacteria bacterium
CAGAATGTCGCGAAGTCGAAGCCACGGAGCTTTAGCCCGTGGTTTCAGTTCACTTTTACTTTTACTTTTACTTTTTACTTTTACGGATAAAAAAATGCCCAAAATGCAGTACTTATCGTGTTCAGAAATAGGGCAAGAAGAACGAATTACAAGAGTGGAAATGTTATGACTGTAGATATAGGTTCCGGAACAAAAGAAAGGTCTCTGGCAAAAAAACAGAGGGGCGATATTGCCGCATTTCAGAAATACACAAAGGGACAGCAGACACTAAATGCTTTGGCCAAAGAAAGAGGTGTCACATCACGAACGATGAGGAAAAGATTCGACGGACTCACGGTTGTGACTGGTGAATGTATCATCAAGAAAATGGAGATACACCCATGAAAAACTGAGAAGTGCTTTTAATTCTTTGAGGCGGAATCTTCCGTATTTGTACACCTATCAAAAACATCCGGACAAAAACATACCAAATACGACAAATGCTTGTGATGGGTTTTTCTAACATCTAAAAGAGCGTCTCAAAAGACACAGGGGTCTTTCGCCTAAAAAAAAAGAAGAAGATGACCGACTATCTTTTGGAAAATTGGGATGAATAAGACCCCCCCCAAAAAAAATAACTTTATCCCATACTTTACAATCGACTGCATTCTAAAAAAGAGCGATGGGAAAACCCATCGCTCTTTTGCTATCTGGAAGAAATGGCGGCTATTTTGTCCTCCGAACAGTAGCGACAAGGAGTGTACCGATCAGCGAGATTGCGATTAACAGTATGCTGGCAGAAGGACCAGTTTTTCCGTATATCTTATCACCTTTATAAGCTTTTTGCTCAGAACCAGGTTCGGAATTCGCAATAAGCTCAGAAACGTCGACTGCCTCTCGCGAAGGGAGGATTTCGGCTGCTCTCTCTGATTCGATGAAATCATCTGTAAGTGGTTCGCTAGTGATGGAAACAGGCTCATTTGCTTCGGAGTCTCGATTATCTGACTCGGTAGAGACTTCTTCTGCCTGCAGATCGACTTCTGTGATTGGAGAAGGCCCTGCGGTTCCATCAGTAAATGCATCTTCAGAACCTAAATCGTCATCTTCTTGCTCTGCACCCACCTCATCTGCCCCTTCGTAATTGTCATCGCCCCCGCTTGCCTCAATCGGTGGCGGAGCGGGAGTTACAATTGGAGTTGAAGTTGGTGTTGAGGTAGCAGTTGCAGCAGGAACGGGGATGGTCACCGGAGTGACGACAGTGTTGTTCGAGGGATCAGTGTCTGTTTCGGCAGAGGAAATGTTGACCGGAGTAATGATGAGGTCAGGTGCATCTGGGCTCACGTTTACTGTATATGTGAAGGTACCACCTCCATAGGGAATCAAGTCACCGATAAAACAGAGCAGTTGGTTGCCATCGTCATCACATTCTTCAGGAGGGGTGGCCATAGTCTGCAAACCACCACTTGAGTAGCTGTCGCGCAACACAGTTCCTTTGGCGACTTGGCTGCCTCTATTTTCATACACAATGGTGTATCGCAAGAGCTTGCCATTTTCGAGGGAACCGGCTGTTTTCGTGACCGATAAATCGACGCCTTGCGCAGATGCAAAAGACAGTGGCATCACCGACAAAACCAAAAACAGGATGAGAAAAGATACTATTTTCACAAGAAGATTAAAAATGAAGACATGATTTTATTCTTTAATTTATTTCTGTCAAGCAAAACGCGGTGCTTTTTTGTTTATGCGGCTACATCGGCCATCGTTATATTCTTTTCTCTGAGTGCTTGCTATCTGTTTATTGAATCTCCTGTTCTGGCTGCACGTTACCGTAGTCGAGCAAAAATTCCATGATTTCTTTAAATACCGGAGCCGCCGTGGTAGAGCCCCATGTGCTATCTGCCCCATAGCGCGGGCGGTCAAATTTTACGAGCACTAAATAACGCGGTTCAAGCGCCGGTGCATAGCCTGCAAAAGAAGTGATGAACGAGCCTTCACCAGTGGCGTATTTACCATCTGGCCCGGCAATCTGCGAGGTACCGGTTTTTCCGGCCACACTGTAGCCAGGTATGCGCGCCGGCCACGCCACGCCGTTGTCTACTGCAGAAACAAGCATGTTGGTGAGTGTTGTCGCTGTATCTGGTGAAAAAATACGCCGCATTTGCTGCGAAGAATACGTAACGCTTTTGCCATTTGGATAGATCTCTTCTTGCACTATCGTCGGTTGTACAAGCATGCCGCCGTTCGCGAGTACTGCCCATGCACGAATGATCTGCATGGGAGTCACGGTAAGACCCTGACCAAAGCTCGAAGTAGCAAGCAGTGCGTCAGACCATTCCCGTTTTGGCCGGATTGTACCCGGCTCTTCATCGGCCAGTGCGATATCGGTATACTGCCCGAACCCAAAGCGGTCGGTGAGAAAATTGTGCATCACGGATTTTCCTAGTTTGAATGCGATAAATACCATGCCCACATTACTCGAGGTTTCAAGAACGTTCGTCATTGTCTGAATACCGTTATATTCTCCGAGAGCGGTTTTAATGAGAAAGTTGCCGATCTCTATCGGCCCGTCTTCGTTAAACGTAGTATTTGGCGTTACTTCAGCCGTTTCGATGGCAATCGCCATGACAAGTGGCTTGAATACAGAACCGGGCTCGTAGACCTCTTGAATGGTACGATTGACGAATGCACCCGGCCCCAGGCGGTTTCGATACACAAAGAACTCGGGGTCGAATTCTAGCCGCCACGCTTCATCAAAAGCTTCAAAAGTGGTCTGCTGAAAGCGCCCATGCTCGTCTTTAATAAACAGCGGCGTGGTAGGGAAGATGTCTTTCGCTTCTTCGGCCTTGGTGCGCTCCAAAAACAGTGCTTCGCCAAAATCATTCGGGTTAAACCCGGGTGAATTTGCCAGGGCGATAATACGGCCCGTGGTCGGATCCATCACGATAGCTTGGCCAGAGTCGGCTTTAAAGCGTGTTGTCGCTTCGTTTAAAATATCTTCTACTTTTTTTTGCACCACACGGTCGATGGTGAGCACGATATCGACCCCATCTTCGGCGTTTTGCACAGAAAGCGGATCGATGCCATAGCCCGAAACATCGTTCTGGCTTTCGATCATGCCGTTTTTTCCCGCTAGCACGCGGTCGAATTTTCCTTCGATACCGTACTGGCCTTTGCCCTCGCGGTTCACAAAACCGATAATCTGCGAAGCCAGCGAATCATCCGGATAATAACGCCAGTGTTCGGGAATAAGTACTACTCCGCGGAAGTAATCAGGGGTCGGTTCGGCATCCAGTTTTTTGCTGATGATATCCATGCGCGATTTATTGTATGTCTCTTTTGAAAGCGCCTTAATCTCTCGGATCTGCTCGGTGATTTCAGGGCGAATCTTGTTTTTTAGTTTTACGTAGCGCAAGTCTTTTAACTTCATGCGGTCGATCAGTGTCTCTATCGGCATATCGAGTAAAGGAGTAAGAGCGTCGGCGATTTTTTCACGCGCATTCAGGTTTTGTGGCACTTTTGTGGGGTCGGTGTAGACCAGTGAACTTTCACGGATAATGCCGATACCAGACAGTTTCATGTTGTCGATAGCAGTAAGGGTTTCGTCGTCGACGCCGCTCTTGAGAGTGATAAAATCGACTTTCTCGCGATTGATCTTGCGGAAGATCGTATCGGCGTAAGCAAGCACGGCTTCTTCGCGAGTCGGTGTCTGCACCAATGGCCTGGCAAGCGGGTCTTCGCTGTCTGGTTCGATGTATTGCACACTCCCCTCGGGGCAAAATTTCGGCTCTTCTTCGCATGCCGCAAAATCCTCATCGGTGTAGAGGATTGGCGCGAGTGTATCGGCGACCAAACGCTTATCGGGCGTGACCATCGGGTCGACATAGATGAGGTCAAGCGTGGTATTGGTCGCGAGCTTGATGAGGTTGCCGGTATCTTGGTCTTTCACGAGAATCTCGCCGCGCCGCGCAGGAATCTCGATACTACTGGTACGCTGCGCGATCGCCTTGTCGAAGTAATACTCGCCCTGCACCACTTGTAGCTGAAATAAGCGCGCAATCATAACGAGGAACAAGCACGCCGTTATCGCCTGCGCAGCAAGCAAACGGTTGGGAAAATATTTCCTTTCAAAATTGCGAGGCCTGCTAGTTCCGCGACGTCTTCTCATGTGCTATTGAATCAATGACAAGTCTAGTGCCCAGTACTACCAAACCCTCCGCGATTATTGTTTTTCGAAAGGTCGGCGTCAATGAATTCCGCCTGTTCAGCGCGCACAAACATGCCTTGTGCGATACGGGTGCCCCTAGGGATCGAGACACTTTGCGCGGTAAAATTGCGCACCAGAATGCGGATTTCATCTTCAGGGCCGCTGTAGTCTTGATCGACAATACCAATACCATGGGGCGGCGACAGGCCGAATTTACGCGGTGTACTGCTACGACTGGCAATGATCAATGCATATCCCGGGGGTGTTTCAATAACGAGACCGGTCGGCACCATGGCGATCTCATCGGGGGCAATGATCACATCTTCGGCAGTAGCCAGGTCAAACCCGACTGAGCCACCGGTCTGAAATTGAGGGAGCTCGACATCACGGCGAAGTTTGTGAACAGCAACTTGCATCACGGGATTCTAAGAAAATCTTCTCCGCCAACACTGGCAGAAAACGTAGATGATTTCCAGTAAGAATCTGCCATATTTTTACAGTTCCTTCAGGGCGTCGCTCGTGCTACCATGTTCGGGAACATTTATCAGCCCCAAAGCGATGGATAAGGTCTACGAACCGCATCGGCACGAAGATGGCATTTACCAGCAATGGGAAGCAAGCGGCGCGTTTCAGCCGTCAGAGGATCCAAAGAAAAAACCGTACACTATTCCGATTCCTCCACCGAATGTTACGGGCACTCTGCATGCCGGGCACGCCATGTTTATCACCTTGCAAGATATTCTTACTCGTTGGCGGCGGATGATGGGCGATGCCGCTCTTTGGGTGCCGGGCACAGACCATGCCGCAATCGCGACGGAATCGGTCGTCTTGAAACAATTGGAGATAAAAGACCGTAATAAAGATATCTCGCGCGACAAGTTTTTAGAAGAAGCTCGCAAGTGGACGGAGAAGACTCATGCACGAATTACCGAACAAGTGCGCAAAATGGGCGCCAGCTGCGATTGGACACGCGAGGCCTATACGTTCGATGAAACACGCAATCATGCCGTAAATACGATTTTTACAATGCTCTACGAGAAAGGGCTCATTTACCGTGGCGACCGTATGGTCAACTGGTCGGTCGGCGCACAATCGGTACTAGCGGATGACGAGGTCGATTGGGAAGACCGCACCGACACGTTTTACTCGATCCGCTGCGGTGATTTTATTGTCGGTACCGTGCGCTCAGAAACAAAATGTAGTGATTCGCCACTCTTCGTCAATTCTCAGGGAGAATACGCCCGCGTCCGCTATACCCAAAAGGATGGCACTAGCGAAACAGTGATTGTTGCCAAGAACCTGTTCGATGACGAACCGCGCCGCAAAAAACTACTGAACCTGATCGAGCAGGAAGGCACGCAGGTCGAACTGGTGGGGGTAGTGAAAGGCGCCGACTTGGTCGGACAAGAATTCGAGTACGATACTTACGCCGCCAAACGTAAGTTTGTGGTAATGGCTGATGACGAAGTCATCGATATGGAAAAAGGCACTGGTGCGATGACGATATCGGTGCTCCATTCGCAAGACGACTACGACCTCGCCAAAAAGCATGGGCTAGATGAATATCACTTCCAAAAGATCGATTTTGAAGGAAACATGACCGCTATCGCCGGACCATGCGAAGGCATGCAAATCGAAGTCGCGCGCAAAGAGGCAGCCATGGTCATGAAGGCACAAGGCCTGCTCGTGGGAGAGGATAAAAATTATCTGCACCGCGTACCGGTCTGCTATCGCAGTGGCACCGTGGTCGAGCCGATGGTCAGCCGCCAGTGGTTTGTGGATGTCGAGAAAGAATTTGTCGATGATCATACGGGTAAGACGACGACGCTAAAAAAGATGACTGCCGATGGGGTGCGTGGTGGCGATGTACAAGTGATTCCTAAGCGTTTTGAAAAGACCTATTTTCATTGGATCGATAACCTGCGCGATTGGTGCATCAGCCGGCAGATCTGGTGGGGGCACCGCATACCGGTCTGGTATCGTGGGGAGGAGATGTTTGTCGGTGTCGAGGCACCCGAGGGTGATGGTTGGAAGCAAGATGACGACACGCTCGACACCTGGTTTTCTTCTGCTCTCTGGCCATTTTCTACTCTCGGTTGGCCCGACGATCATCTCGACTATCAGCGATTTTACCCGACGTCGGTACTTGAGACCGGGCACGACATCCTCTTTTTCTGGGTGGCGCGCATGATCATGTTCGGCAAGTTCGCTACCGGCAAGTATCCGTTTCACACTGTTTATCTGCATGGCCTTGTCTGCGATGCGCACGGACAAAAGATGAGTAAATCGAAAGGCAACGGTATCGACCCGCTCGATGTCAGCGCTAAGTACGGCACAGATGCCTTGCGGCTTTCGCTGATCATCGGCACCACACCGGGGAACAATGCCAACCTGGGCGAAGAGAAGATCGCCGGCTGCCGCAACTTGTGTAACAAATTGTGGAACATCAGCCGCTTTGTTTTGGGCCAAGAAGCTTCCGGACAAGACACATCGCAGACGACGGATTTACAAAACTGGATCGCTGCCAAAACAGATACGCTGATCAGCGAAGTCACGGCAGACCTAGAAAAATACCGCTTTGGCGACGCCGCGCAAAAACTGTGGGATTTTACCTGGAACGAATTTGCCGACTGGGCAGTTGAAGCAGTCAAGGCAGAATCGAATCCTGCTACGCTCGCGGCTCTGCGCAAGAGTCTGGAAGTGCAACTCAAGCTCTGGCATCCGTTTATTCCATACGTAACTGAAGCAATTTGGACAGCCGGAAAATTTGGTGAGATTCTCCTGATTTCAGAAGAGTGGCCACAAAAATCAGGCAGCGGTGTCTCAGAAAAGGAGTTCGAAAAAGTCCGAGCCGTCGCCAGTAAAATCCGTAGTATGCGTAAACTCGCCGGCGTCGACCCGACCAAAAAAATCACTGCGTTTATCATTGGACAAGAACTGGATGTACTGGAGCGCAATGCTGCCATAATCAAATCTTTGACTCGCCTCGAATCGCTTACTTTCGAAACCGATGTGACTAAAGTATCATCCGAAGAAGGAGCGACCGATGTTGCCGCCGGGATGACGATATTTCTTCCCAGTGCCGGAATGATCGACGCAGAAGCTGAGTATGCCCGAGCCAAGAAAGAGCTCGAAGCCGCCAAAGCGCAACTCGCTGGGCTGCATACCAAACTGAACAATGACGGCTTTGTAAAAGGAGCGCCGGCGCAAGTGGTGGAACAGGCGCAAGCCAAAGCCAAAGAATTGGAGGACAAGGTAAAGACTTTAGAAGCGAAAGCAGGTTGATACAATTAAACTCACATTTTTTCTCGCAACCTTCTCTCGATGTTGCCCAAGACCTGTTGGGCAAGGTGTTCTCTGTGTACGGGATAAGCGGAATCGTGAATGAAACAGAGGCGTATTTGCCAGATGACCCCGCTTCGCACAGTTTTGGTGGTAAGACTCAGCGCAATGCAGCCATGTTCGCCAAGCCCGGAACGTTGTATGTATATCGCAGTTATGGCATCCATTTCTGCGTGAATGTCGCGACCGAGGCGGAAAATGTTGGCGCAGCGGTATTGCTGCGCGGTGTGATTCCACAGCCAGAACACATCGAGACCATTCGCACCCGCCGAGGCACAAAAGTAGCAGAGAAGAATTTGTGCAACGGACCCGGAAAACTCACTCAAGCTTTCGCAATCACGCTGCAGCACAATGGTGTTGATGCGACCTGTTCAGAAGAGACTGGCTTTTTCGACTGTGGCATCGAACCGAAAAGTGTTATTGCCACACCGCGCATCGGCATCTCCAAAAATACAGAGAAGCTGTGGCGATTTGTGGGGGAATTGTGATTCGGGTGGGGTTCCTCCCCTGAGTTAGGGGAGGTTGGGAGGGGTCGCTTTTTTCAACACCCTCTAACACCCCCTGTCTTAGGAGGAGAACCGCCTCAACTCACCTTTCCAATGTGCCACTTTATATGATATAATACTAAGAAAATAAATACCGAATGACCGACCAAAATCCACAACAAATTCCTACGCAGACTGCCAAACCTATCGGTATTGAAGCTGCACTTAGTGCCGCGCGCGAAGATGCGGCGACGCATAATGCAAAACTCTACGAAGCCGACCGCAATCAAAAGCAACAAGAGCTGATTGAAAAGCTGCGCATCGCTATTGCGAATTCATTGTTTTTAGACGAGAAGCGCAAAAGCATGTGGCTCAATGCATTGCATTTGCTCGACCTAAGGCAAGCAGAAGAACTACTCGGGGCGATTCTGCGCGAAAACCTGCGCTACAAAAAGAACATCCGCAAACTGAAGTTCAAAGAAATACCCGAACGGGTCGCCGAAGAAGGCGGTGAGTTTTAATCTTTCAAACATCATGTCTAATCCCGAAATACAGCAACCAGATCATCTTAATCGGTTGGAGCCTGGAGAGGTTGTGCGGTTTCGTATCGAAGATTCAGAGGTTTTGGCTGCAGACGAAGATACGCTACTGAGTTTTGATAGAGTGGCCAAAAGTGTGCAAAGCGGGGAAGACACCAGTGGACATCTAAGGTCTCATGATGTTGAAACCGCGGAACAAGAAATAGCGAATGATTCTGCAAATGGATGATAGTCGATACAAACTCCGAACGGCCTAAAAATGTAGCCGACCCAGAGACTATGACCAGCTCACTCGATGAAGAGACCTTGTTTGGGATGGGTGACGCCGGGACTCTGGCGGAATACTGGAAGTTGGCAAGTTCCTGGGCTGAACGCCTCGATCTTACCGAAACTACGCTGCAGTTGCCGGCATTCGGTTCGGTTTTGGTAGCGCAACTACAAGAGCTAGGTACGGCAAATGTAAGTCCCCAAGAATTCCTGCAGTCATTCGATCTCGACACGATACCCAGTATTTCCGTACGCGAAACGCTGCAGACTCTGCAAGAATCGTACAATCAGGCAACTGACGACGCAACGGAAGCACTACAGAATAGTTTCGAGACGATGTTGGCAATGGCACAGACAACGCTCGAACAAGCATCTGCAATCACCGAAGCAGGATTTTTTGACAATCCGCTTGAGGGTTTTAAGGCTACTACCGCAAGCGTAGTGGATGGTTTGAGTGACGCTACGACATCGACGGTAGATTATGTTCGGCAGAACCCGAAGCAAGTCGCAACGGCAGTGCTCGCGGCCGGAGCCATGTATATCGCCTACCGAGTGTTTATCAAAGACGATTCCGAAGGTGAACAAAGGGGGTTCCTCAGCCGGATGTTCGGCACATTCAGCATGGGTGCGCTTGGCTCTACCATACTGGCAAAAGCTATGCCTGAGGGCGCCGGAAAATGGCTCGCCGAACTGCTGCAATTAGATGACCTGAAGGGATATCTCGAAAATGCCACCGGCGACGTGACTGAAAAAATACGCGAAGAAATCACCGATACTATCATCGAGCGGCTGCCAGAGCCGATCCGGTCTCTGGTGCGGGAACACATTCTTGAGCAGAGTGATGACGAAACCGACACAGAGACGGAAGATGGTGCCTCGGCACCCGATGAAAGCGAACCGTTACTAGGTGACCTTGGCGGCGATTTGGAATGGCTGCAAGAAGTCGTTGGTTTCGATGAAGGAAAGCAGCAGATCATCCGCCAGTTAGAAGACATGGGTTTTGGTGCACCGGAATGGCTGGAGGCGCTTTCTCCTTCTCAGCTCGCAGAGGCAATAAACATCCATGAGATTCGCAATTCGACCATAGCAGGAAGGGCGGCACTCGGATTTATGCTGTATCACTACGCCTCATTACGCGGTGTCGCCATCAATGCGGGCTTATATCTCTTTTTTATCCGAGAGGGTGAAAACAGTTGGGGGGCAGAGATGATCAATGAACGACTAGAACAAATCGAGCACATTAAAGACGATTTCTTCGGGTCAGTAGATGCACGCTATCCTTGGGTGGGCCAGCTGTTGCGGACGGTGGATTTTGACTGGACCAACCTTTCGATACATATCGATGAGCTTGCCGAGTTTGCTCAAGAAAACCCAATCACGACGCTTGCTGCCGCCAATGGCGCCTGGCTTGTGCGCGGCTTGTTGTGGTCGCTGTTCAAAAAAAGCGGTCGAACCCTGCGCCAAAGCATGGTGATGGCGCTGCAAAATCCGATCACCACAGTAGCAGCTGGCACCACACTCTTTGCCTATCGCGAAGAAGTCGTTGATTTTTTGGTAGATGAAGCCGTGCCTTTTGAAGGTGCCGAAGATGCGCGTGAATGGATGCGCGAGCAGCTGCATCAGCTTACTGGTGAAGCGCAAGAATCGGCATCCGCCAACCATGTGCAGGAAGTCTGGCAATCGCTTACCCACGAAGTGGGCGAGGCGGCAATGGGCACGGCAGAGATTGCACAAGAGGTCTACAATGGCAACATCGCACTTACTCTCAGCAAGACTGGCAAAGTAGTCGGCTATGCAGTGCTTGCGGGAAGCCCGGTCATGCAGGTGCTAGGGTTGACCAAGGATGATTTTATGGATATCTGGGAGAACCTGACCGGAGCGGAAGGATCAGAGGAAAATATGAGCACACTCTGGCTGACCGGTGAGTCCTTTGTGCTCTCAGCATTTGCAATCAAGGGTGCCATAGCTTATCGGTCGATTTACGAAGCCAGTAAGAAGGCGACTAATATTACAGAAAGAATACCGTTGCGTGTACTGAAGTCGGCGGGCTTCCCTTTTACGGCAGAAGGGCGTTTTTTGGTTCGCTCGATGTTGGATATGCAGTGGTTCGCCAATCTTCGATTGAGCGGTCATGTCGGACTAGTGGAGGGGTTACTTGGCGATATCGAGCGCGTACTGCAAGATACTCGACTGACACCAGCGCAGAAAGTGGCTAAAATTACCGCATATGCGGGTGATATCGACAAGATAGTGCCGATCAAATATGCCGATCGTTTAAAAACCCTGCGTGGATTCGGAACAACACACCAATCACTCAAATTATACGGTCAATTGGGTGCTGTCTTTAATGACCTGAATAACCTGCGGGCAGATGTGACCCAGCCGACATTTGATAATGCCACAAGACTAAAAGCTGTTACCGGGCGCCTTGGCGATGCGCGCACCAAGATCGCTAGCTATCGCACCTTTGCTTCAGATCTCCTTGGGCGTTGGAACAAGATACTTACTGTAACGGTTGAGTCGATAAAGGATGCACCTGCTGCTCTGCGCGGGAGGCTAGGCCAAGTAATGAGTCAGAGGGGGCAGGGTGGAATTACCGGCGCTGGAACAGCCACAGCCACCTCCGGCAGTACAGAGTCTACTCCTCGGGCGAACACGCCACCCGCAGAGCATGGCGCTTCTGCCCGCGGAAACGGCGTTGTAGATCTTGCGGATGAACGAGCACGCCGCACCAGTAGAAGTGCCGAGCCCACTCCTTCTACAACGCCGCCACGACCCGGTGGTAGTGGGGCAACTCGGGCGCCTGCCGCCCCGGCAAACGATCCTGGATCACCCGCCCGACCACAAGCACGGCCTACCGCTGCTTCGGGCGGATCGGGAGGGACTGTGGCTCGCATCAATCCTCATCCGGATGGCGTTCGGTCACCAACGACATCCACCCGAGTATTGGATACAGCTGATGTAGTGGTTAATGGAAACACGGTAAGAGCTGCATCACCCGAAGCTGCTCCGCAAGCGACACCTCGGAGCATATCCGCCGCTAGTGTGGATGACTGGAACCGGATGACTCCGGAACAGACGAGGCGATTACAAGCCGCCAATGTAAATGTCGCCCAGCGTGCTAGTGTGTCGTTAGAGCGCGTCAACCGCATCTCGCGCATTCTCACGCGGGCGATGGCACCGGCAATGGTGATCGATGTGCTCAACCGTATTGCAAGTGCAGAGGATGTCGACAAAGAAGTCATTCGACTGGTCACGGATTTTACCGTAATTGGTGTTGCTATGGGCACTGGTACAGCCACCCTCGGACCACCCGGGGCTCTGCTGGGCTTGGTCGCCGGTGTCGGCGCTACCATTGTGGGTGCAGAACGCATCGATGCTTTTGTCGAATGGAGTGATGAGCAGCTGTTTACTTTTGCCAAAGAACACGGCGTCGATATCCGCACCTTGGGCACCCAGACCGGTACAGTGGCGCGCGAGGTGATCGGCCAAAAGCTAGGGAATCTGAATGTGTTTAATAAAGTATTCGACCCGATCTTCGAAAGCATGGGCTTTCAGTTCGCCATGGGTACTACCGCGGCGGCATTCTTCGCCGAGACCGAGACCGGCTACTCCTCACAAGGGGAATACCGCACCGCGCTTAATCCACTGACCAAAGCGGAGTTCTTTCAGCATGGCGCCGAAGATGTCGTGCGCTGGAACAAGTATGTACAGAGGCAGTTGGCGGATGTTAAAGCCAAGCTCGCCGAGCATCCTCAGACGATAGCACAGCTAGAGGATCAGAGTGAACGGGGAAACCCGCGATCGCGTCGGGCGAACAAGCAGCGTATCGAAGCGATGCAGGAAGAGCTGACTATATTGCCTAAACTGCGTGAACACTGGCTAGGCCAGCTAATCAATGATGCCCCACGGCAACTTGAAGGCATGAGCGAGGCGACAACCTGGTATCAGCGGAGCTACGAAACGCTTGCGCAGGATTGGCAGCGGCTGCAGCTGATGCGGGGGATGCTCTCTGAGAGCACAACACCCTTGGCCGAAGCGATGGATGTGACCGACGCTGTTTTGCTTGCGGGTCGCAACCCGCTTACCACCAATATCCGCACCGCCTACGAGGCGACGGCCGAAACCGAAACTACCGAAGAAGGTCTGCCTGAAACCGGTGCCGACACCTTGTGGGCCGAGCATGTCTCACATGCCAATCTCTTTACCGCGTACGTCGCGCTCTTCGAAACGCTGCGTAATCAGGTACGCGGCTATCAGGCTGCCGACTTGCTAGACAAAATACTAAAAACTGGTGACCAAAATATAGCTGAGCAATTGCGCCGATTAGCCGAGGCAAACTACGATTATGCGCCTGCCGCCCTCGATACCGCGCGTACCGACGAAGCTGAGGGAATGGCGCCGTAAACATTCACTTGTGCTCTGCGGTTGGCAATGGCTAAAGTTCCTGCCATAATGGGCAGGAAGATTTTTTGGGATATGCTACGAACAAATACCTGTGGTGAACTCCGCAAAGGCGACATCGGCAACGACGTCACACTCTGCGGCTGGGTGCATCGACGCCGCGACCATGGCGGCGTGATTTTTATCGATCTGCGCGACCGCTACGGGCTTACGCAAATTGTCTTTGATCCGGAAGCCAATAGCGCAGCGCACAACCTCGGCGAGACCGTGCGTTCAGAATATGTGCTAAAAGTGACCGGCAAAGTGCGTAATCGGCTAGAGGGTATGGAAAATGCCAATATGGATACTGGCGAGATCGAAGTGCTTATTGCAGAGGTGGAGATTCTGAACACGTCAGAAACGCCGCCGTTTGAAATCGATCAAGACAAAGACGTACGCGAAGACCTGCGTTTGGAGTATCGCTATCTAGACTTACGCAAAGAACGGATGACGAAAAACCTTATTCTGCGCGCACAGATGACGCACACCCTGCGCGAATTCTTTAATAAGAATGATTTTCTTGATATTGAAACGCCGATCATGGTGAAGGGCACGCCAGAGGGCAGCCGGGAATATTTGGTGCCCTCGCGCTTGCACCATGGTGATTTTTATGTTCTTCCACAATCACCACAGCAGCTAAAGCAATTGTTAATGATCAGTGGCGTGGATAAATATTTTCAAGTGCCTCGCTGTTTTCGCGATGAAGACCAACGCGGCGACCGCCAGCCAGAATTCACACAGGCCGAGATCGAGATGAGTTTTGTCGAGCAAGAGGATATTTTGAATATCATCGAAGCGGCGATGATCGAACTCACCAAAAAACACGCGCCCACCAAGAAGTTCCCGGAAACATTCCCACGCCTCACTTGGCGTGAAGCAATGAAACAGTACGGTAGCGACAAGCCAGACATCCGTTTTGACTTAAAATTTGCGGATGTAAGTGATGCGGCGAAAACGAGTGACTTCGGCATTTTTGAAAAAATGGACTGCGTCTACGCCTTGCCGGCACCAAAGCAGCACGGCGAATTGACACGAAAAGATATTGATGATCTTACTGATCTGGCTCGCAGACACGGTGCTGGTGGATTAGCCTGGTTGCGGATTGGAGAAGAGAGCGGGCCGGTGGCGAAAAATTCCAAGCCAGAATTTTTGCAACACGTGGCGGACGTAATGGAATCAAAACCTGGCGACTTGATTTTTTTTGGCGCCGGCGATTTTGTGCAAGCGACCGAACCCCTTGGCCAGGTGCGCCTAGCGCTAGGCGAAAAATTTGGCCTGCGCAACCCGGAAGAATTTGCCTACCTGTGGGTGACAGATTTTCCGATGTTCGAAAAAGGTGATGATGGTTCGATAGGTGCCGTACATCATCCGTTCACACGGCCACACCCTGAGGATGAAGAAAAGCTGGCGACCGATCCACTCGATTGCCGTTCGGTAGCCTACGATGTGGTCTTGAATGGAGTAGAGCTGGGTGGTGGTTCGATGCGAATCCACGAGCGCGACCTGCAAGCCAGGATTTTTGAGATCCTCAAGATTTCGAAAGAAGATGCCGAGCGCCGCTTTGGGCATATGCTCAAAGCCTTTACCTACGGTGCACCGCCACATGGCGGCCTCGCCCTTGGGCTCGACCGCTTGGTGATGCTGTTTGCCGAAGAGCCGAACATCCGCGAGGTGATCGCCTTTCCTAAAAACCAGTCCGCGCAAGACCTGATGCTTGGCGCACCCAGCCCCATGCCAGAGGAGCAACTCTCGGAACTGAATATCAGCATTATCGAAAAACTGGAGCACGAATGAAAAAGTATTTGCTACCATCCCTGCCTATAAATACTGGAGGGGGGCACTGTGGAGCAATCCGACTTATGTGGCTTCCCTCAATCTTCCTACCAATGCAGATTCATTGGCATTGCCCTATGGCGCCTTTTATGCAGGAAGGATAATGTTCTTCGTGAATTTCATGATTCATGTTTGTATTCTGGTCTATTTCCTTACCACTCAAAATCATGGAAAATTTGACTACAGAGAGCCCGTTTATTGATTAATGAAAACCTGCCTGCTCGCTATTACCGGCTCGGTCGCGGCAATGAAAACACCAGAGCTTGTGCGGGCGTTGCAAGCACAAGAGTTTGATGTGCATTGCGTACTGACAGATTCCGGTGCGCATTTTGTGGCACCTGATGCGCTCGCAGCAGTAACAGGGAATGCGGTATTATCGAATCAATTTTTTCAAAATATACCCCCTGGGGGGATATTGGCAGAGGCGGACTACTCACATTTGGAATGGGCAAAAAAAGCGGATGTGATCGTACTTGCTCCAACCAGCGCCGATGCCATTGCGCGCATCGCCAGCGGCCGTGCAGACGGCGTGTTTGAGGCGGCGATTCTCGCCGCCAAATGCCCGGTGCTTGTCGCTCCGGCAATGAACACCGCTATGCTCGAAGCTGCTGCTACGCAAGAAAATATCCAAACCTTGAACAAGCGTAGCATCGAAGTGCTCCCGACCGAGAGCGGGGATCTCGCCTGCGGCGATGTGGGAGCAGGCAGATTACTCCCCGCCAACGAGATTGCCCTTTTCGCCAAACGAGCTGTTACGGAGCAAACACTCCGTGGAAAAAAGGTACTCATCACTCTGGGCGGTACCCGAGAGTATCTAGACCCAGTACGCTACATCAGCAATGCCAGTTCGGGCAAAATGGGGCTGGCCTTAGCAATCGAAGCTTTTTTACGAGGCGCAGGGGTGTCGCTTCTTGTCGGTGCGGTGGATATTGTGCTTCCGAATATCTTTACAAATATCGTACATGTCGCTTCTGCAAAGGCGATGCTTGGTGCTTCCAAAAAATATTTTGTCAAATCCGATATTGCCATCTTCACGGCCGCTGTGGCAGATTTTACGCCACACTCCTCAGCATCGGAAAAGCTCAAGTCCGATAAAGCCATGAATCTAAAGCTCGTGAAGGTTCCAGATATTGCAGCTGAACTGGGCAAGCTAAAGAAAAAACGTCAATTCACCCTGGGCTTCGCTTTAGAAACAACGAATAATAAAACGGCAAAAAAATCCGCACAAGAAAAGTTGCGCAAAAAAAATTTAAATGCCGTCTTCCTCAATTCTGCCGCCACCCTTGGCTCAGATACAAATGACGGCATTCTGATCTCCAAAACCGCTACGACCAAAATCAGTGGTTCAAAAGCAGAAGTTGCTCGGCAGATTCTCTCCTTGCCGATTCCGGTCAAACCGGAATGACGCCCTCCAAATTACTGCTTGCTTACTTGTTCCCCACTTTCACCTTCGCCGGACGGATGACTTTGTCATTCAACCTGTAACCGGTCTGCAAAATCTCGACCACGGTTTCGCCGCCGCCATCACTGGTGAGCACTTCGTGCACTTCTGGGTCTGCCGGTACGCCCGTCTGCTCGATGCGCTCTACACCTTGCGACTGCAGTGATGTGAGTAATGAAGTAAAGATCGTCTCTACGCCGCGGGTCCAATCAGTCGCTTCGGCGGGTTTGTTTTTAAGCGCGAGCTCAAGAGTGTCGAGTGCGGGCAAAAGTGCCTGCAGCACATTTTCTGCGCCCAACTGTGGCAAGCGGATGCGCTCTTCTGTGGCGCGGCGGCGCACATTTTGTAAATCGGCGACAGAGCGAATCAGTTGCTCTTCCTTGTCCTCCAGCTGCGAACGGAGTGAGCCGATTTCGGCTTCGAGTTGTTGCAACTGCTCAAGCAAGGCATTATCGAGTTTGTCGTCTTGTGGATTATTACCTGGTTCAGTTTTGGGCGTTTTGGGCTTCATATTGTTCTCGGAAAGTGACAATGGCTTGCACGACGTCCTCGATCGTGGTGGGCTCTTCGTTGCGTTCGAGCTTTTCTTTCAAAAGTGCCGCGATATTATTGGCGAGGAGGTCATAAAAATCAAGGGCATCGAACGGGGGAGTCGGATTTTTGGCAAGAAAAGCAGAATCACGGAAGATATTAAAATCGGCAATCGCTTTGCGACTAGCGGTTCTTTTGGAGCGTTGGGCGTACGAAAGGATCGGTTCTTCTTCTGCCAAATAGGCCAAAAATGCCCAGGCGGCATCTGGCTGAGCAGCAGTTTTGGGCACTGCTAGCCCCCAGGTTTCGCCCAGAGTGATGTCGCGGCCAATAGCCACTTGCGGCATGGCATACACACCCACAGATGTATCTTTCAGTTTGGTGTTCGTGCCCGATAAAAACGATCGGGTGATTTCAAGATATTCTTCTTCGGTTCCAAAAATGACGGCGACCTGACCTTCCAGAAAAAGTTCAACAGCGGTTTTTTCCCATGGTCCACGGGTTCGGCGGCCACTCGCCTTCGAAAATCCGTAAAAGCTTTGAATCAGGCTGACGGCATCTGTAATCACTTGCTTGCTAGGGCGCTCTTCGCCTGATTGCAGCATGAGCAGATTAAATAATCGGCCCACCGTAATTGCCTTGTCGGGGTGGTCGAGATACAGGAATGAGTTCGTGTCTTCTTCGTTGAATTTGGCAAAGTTTCTTTGATCAGAAAAGAAATCGAGCCAGATCTTACTCGGCCTGTCGCCTACTACGATGCGGTCATCACGCAATAGGTCGCGATTAACGATCATCAGTAACGAGCGCACAAACAGCGGAATCGCTAAGGTTTCGTTTTCGTCAGAGAACGCCTCGCAGGTGAACTCAAAAAAGAAATTGTAGCATTCTTCAGGTATGTAGAGCGGCTCTGGGGCTGGTGATAATTCATCACGCAGCTCTTTGATCCAGCCGTTTTTTACCATCACGACATCTGGTGTTTTACCGGTGGCAAGCGCATTTTTAAGGGAATCGAGATAGGCGCGTTCTTGCGAGAACGTCTGAAAAGAGATCGTGACATTCGGAACCTCGCGATTGAATTCTTGTATGGGCCAGCGCAGATTATCGGAGTTTTCTTGATACAGCCAAACTTCTAAAATCACGCTTCTTTCGGGCAAAAACGGCCTGACGTTTTTATTGCGCTTCTTTTTCCAATCTTTGGTCGCTGTGTCGATTTTCTCTGCAATCTGGTCTTGTGTGCCAGCCGGATTTGCAGCCTTTTGTAGCACAATGCCGATACGGTTATCGGGCAAGAGCAGTTCAGACACAAGGGCGCTGTTTCTAGAAAAGCTTGCCGGAAACGCTGCTACAAGCAAAGCGATGCCGATACCGACAATGCTACTCATGCGGAAGCGAGAAAACTATGCGCGGCCTCGATAGCGACGATATTGCGTGCGTAATCCATGCGAATCGGTCCCAAAATACCCAAAAAACCCGGGCGTTTGCCGGCACTGAATTTAGAGACGATCAGGCTGCAGGATTGGATTTCGGTAATCACATTCTCGCTGCCGATAAATATTTGCGGCTCAATCCCATCGGCAATATCGAGGGATTCGAGCACGGTCTGAAAATTGTGTTCCAAAACGCGGAAGACTCCACTGGCAATATCGGGCTGACTGCTGAATTCGGGCTGCCGCAGCACATTCGAAAAGCCGAGAAAAAACATCCGCTCAGTGCTTGGTACAGTGCCAAAAGCGACATTGGGCGTCATCGAGGTGAGAACCGAAACGGCATCGTAGACTTTTTCATCGTGCCGTTTTTTTCGCAAATACTCTTCGACTTGTTGGGTGAACTGGCGCTCGACATTGGGGCGGACTTTGGCGACATCGTCGTGGCAGTGCGCTACAAAAAAGCGAAAGCCTTTTTCGGTCGGCACTCTCCCGGCAGAGGTGTGCGGCGAAGCGATCATGCCCGCTTCTTCAAGGTTGCCCATCTCACTGCGAATCGTGGCAGGAGAAAACGGAAAGCCGAACTGCTCTTGCAAATAACGTGATCCGACCGGGTTCGCCGTATCGATGAAGCTGCGCACGATTGCCTGCAAAATCACACTACTGCGTTCTTTCATAAATGAGAGATGCTTGCTTAAGTATAGCATTCTGCTCCCCCTCTGGATAGAGCCTGTGCCGGATTTAGTCCGAGAGGAAGTTGGAGTAGGTAGATTTTCACCCACCTGATTCCAGTCAAGCCGGAATGACGCCCACTTCGATACCAAATCTTTACGAATTCCGGCACAATTGCCCTGATTTTTTTTGTGATGACACTCGCCCGCCGCATTCTCGGGAACACGGTCGCCCAAGTGGCGGGGCGCTTTGCGACGGCTTTTTTGGCGGTGATCGTCGTCAAAATCCTTACGGTTTATTTGGGGCAATCTGGCTACGGAAAATATGCGACGATCTATGAGTTTCTCGCCTTTTTTGGCGCCTTTGCCGACTTTGGCATCTTCACCATCGCCGTGCGCGAGATGTCGAAAGACAAAGCGAAAGAGGCGCATATTTTCGGCAATGCGTTGGTCTTGCGGACACTTTTTTCTACCGGTGCGCTTTTGTTCGCCGCTATCGCAGTGTGGTTTATCCCGCAGTATAAGGATACAGTGATTCCCCTTGGTGTTGCGATTGCCGCCCTCTCGACCTTTTTTGTGATCATGAGCGGTACGTTTTCTGCCGCTTTGCAGATGCGCTTGCGGATGGAAGTCGCCGCTCTGGCGCTGATCATTGGCAAAGTCTTTACCGTACTCACTATTGTTTTCGTCGCCAAATATTGGTTTCCCGACGCGCCGGAGGAATCCTTTTTCTGGCTTATCTGGGCGGGCACTGTGGGTGGCGCCATCACTTTTGCCATCACCGCCATTGTGACGATGCGCATCTTTCTGGTACACATCGCTCTCGACTGGCAGCAGATCAAACACCTATTGGTAGAAGCAGCGCCTTTCGCCGTAGCGCTCGCGCTCAACACCTTCTACCTGCGTATGGACATTTTGCTGCTCTCGCTGTTTCTGCCGATCACGACTGATGGAGTCTGCCAGCAGCAGTTTTGTGGCGATACCGAGGTGGGTCTGTATGCCGTTGCCGCGCGGATTACGGAAATCACCCTGATGGTGCCGATCTATTTTATGAATTCCGTACTCCCCACCCTTACCCGCGCTGTGGCGGAAAAGTCACAACAAGTAATGCTCGTGCTCAATAATGCCTTTGCCTTTTTGCTCGCGGTCGGCTTACCGGCAGGAATTTTGATGTTTCTCCTCTCACGCGAGATCGTGCGCATTATTTCGTCGCCAGAATTCTTGAGTACCACCACTTCCGCCGGCTCCGACACAGCCATCCGTATTTTAGGGCTGATGGTCCCACTCGCCTTTATTTCGATGTTTTTTGGTTTTCTGCTTATCGCCATCGGTAAACAGGCAACACTGATCTGGATCAACCTCGCAGCGGTGCTCTTTAATCTGGTCGCCGATATTTGGGCGATTCCGCACTACGGCTTTGTGGGGGCGGCGTACGCATCGCTCGCTTCAGAATTTGTGATGCTCAGCCTGATGGCGCTTTTTGCTTGGCACGCCTACCACTGGCGGCCACTTTTTGGCGAAGTCGGAAAAACCGTGTTTGCCGCAGTGTTCTCGGGAGTTGCTGCTTTTGCTGTGCACCAAGCTTCCGCAGAATTTGGTAGCATTGTCAGCCTGCTCGTAACCACTGCGGTTTTCACGACCATGTATTATTTTCTGCTCCGCCGCTTGGGCGTGATTACGCCAGAGATTTTAGGGCTGCTGAAAAAAAGCCCCGTAAAGCAGGAGATTGGTTCGATAGATGATGTGTAAAGATTGTACAGGTAATCGAGAAGCGACCCTCGTGGCAGCCTAAGGCGATCTCCGTTGTGAAGCAGCGTTTTCTGCCTGCCGCTCTCGCAACATTGCAAACAACACCGGTAGCACGATCAGGGTGAGCAGAATCGATGTAAAGAGTCCGCTCACCACCACAAGGGCAAGTGGTTTTTGTACTTCTGCACCGACTCCGGTGGCGAATAACAAAGGGAGTAATCCGACAACCGATGTAAACGCTGTCATCAATATCGGGCGCAGGCGCTTGGTCGCCCCTTCCATCACTGCTTCATGAATCCCTTGTTTCGTAATCGGCAGTGTCTCTCGCATCGGTTCTTCCTCATGCTCTGCTTCGTTGCCAGTGATGTTGAACTTTTTGCGAAAAGCACTTTCCAAATATACAAGTATCACCATTCCCGTTTCGACCACATTGCCAAACAGCGCGATAAAGCCGACCCATACCGCCACAGAAAAATTGTAGTCGACCATCAGAAGCGCGAGCACCCCGCCAACCAGGCCGAGCGGAATACTAAGAAAGACGATGGAAACGAGCCCGAAATCTTTGTAAGTGATGAAGAGAAAAAGGAAAATGGTGAGCAGTACTAGCGGCACAATAATGGCAAGGCGCTGTTTTGCGCGCAGTTGATTTTCGTATTGGCCGGCAAATTCAATGCGATAGCCTTCGGGCAGTGTAAGATTTTCTTCCAAGTGCGTTTGCGCTTCTTTGATAAACGAAACGAGGTCGCGCCCGGAGACATTCAGCTGCACCGCCGCGCGGATGACACCGTTTTCACTGTTGATCACCGCCGGTCCGTCTACCAGCTCGATGTCTGCTACGCTCGAAAGCAATACCGTACTGCCGCCTAGTCCCGTGAGTGGGAGTGATTTGATGTCGTCAGTATCTTGCCGATATTCCTGTTTCAAGCGTAATTCTACGCCGTAACGCTCGCGCCCCTCGATGGTGGTGGTGACCATGCTTCCACCCACCCCGGCTGCAACCAAAGCGAGAGCGTCGCCTTTCGAAACACCGTGTTGCGCGAGCATGTCGTCGCGAAAAGTGATATCAAGATACCTGAGGCCCATGGTACGGATGGCTGCCGCACCGGTTGCGCCAGGGATCTCACCCAGCAATTTTTCGGCATTGATAGCGAGCTCTTCGAGCTTGACCGAGTCGTCGCCAAAAAATTTTATCCCGACTTGCGCGCGAATACCGGTGCTGAGCATGTCGATACGGCCGATGATCGGCTGTGTAAAACCGTTCCAGAGATTGTCGATGCGGATCGCCCGATTCATTTCACGGATTAAATCGGGCTTGGTTATGCCCGGTCGCCACTCGGATTTAGGCTTGAGCGTGATAAAGGTTTCAAGCATGGCGAGCGGAGCGGGGTCGGTCGCTGTATCAGCGCGCCCGGCCTTGCCCACCACCTGGGCGACTTCGGGGAATCCGGCAAGAATCCGGTTCGTCATCACGAGCAATTCTTCGGCTCGTCGTTCCGAAACATCCGGCACTGTCATCGGCATGTACATGATCGCCCCTTCATCGAGCGGCGGCATAAATTCGGAGCCGATGCGCGTCATCGCCACCCCGCCAAGAATCAGCAGCCCAAGTGTGAAGCCTAGAGTAACGCGCCGATGAATCAGCGCCTTGGTGAGCAGCGGCTGATACCATTGCTGCAAGCGATGCACGAGCGGTATTTCATCATCCTGCTTCAGTCTGCCGCGCAAAAAATACACGCACAATGTGGGCACGAGGAAGAGTGCAGCAATAAGCGCCCCGAGCATGGCAAACATATTGGTAAAAGCGAGCGGGCGAAAAAGTTTCCCCTCCATGCCCTGCAAAAAGAAAATCGGTAAAAAAGAAAGGATGATGATAAAAATCGCGAAGATAATCGGTGTGCCGACTTCTAACGTCGACTCGCGGATGATTCGCACTCGCTCGGCAAGTGACGCGGTGCGCCGCCTACTCATTTTTTGGTAAGCGTTTTCGGTGACAACAATCGCCGCATCGACCATGGTGCCGATGGCAATGGCAATGCCGCCCAGACTCATGATGTTGAGTGGGACTTTAAGTAGGTACATAAAGAGGAATGTGAGAAGGGCTCCACAGACCAGTGAAACGGACACAATGATGGTCGAACCAAGGTGCCAGAGAAAGAGCCCAAGCACGATTGCAGTGATAAGCAGTTCTTGCCACAAGACATTTTGCAGGGTAGCGATAGCGGCACGGATGAGCGACGTGCGGTCGTAAAACGGTACGACGGTAACTCCGTCTGGCAAGGATGTATTCAGCTCATCGATTTTGGCAGTCACCCGCTCGATCACTTCTAGCGGATTCTTTCCGGAGCGCATCACCACTATGCCGCCGACGGTTTCGCCCTTGGCATCGGCCAGAATGCCGCGCCGAAATTCCCCAGAAATGCGCACTTCGCCAATTTCTTCGATAAGCAATGGTGAGCCATCAGCCTTCGCGCCAACGACGAGCAAGGCGATATCTTGCGGATTATCAAAGAAACCGCTGCCCTGAATGGCAATCTCGGCCTTGCCGGTATCAACGACTTTGCCCGAAACATTGTTGTTCGCGGCCTTGATCTGCGCCATCACTTGTTGAAGTGACACACCGAATTGCCCCACTTTGACGGGGTCGAGCACAATCTGGTACGACTTCACGTATCCGCCTACCGAGGCGACTTCCGCCACATCGGGTAGGCTTTGCAACGCGTAACGGACGTGAAAGTCTTGAATCGAGCGCAGTTCGGTCAGCGCGTGATTCTCGCTTTCGACGTTGTACATGAAAATCTGCCCGAGTCCCGTCGCATCCGGCCCGATCACCGGCACCACCTCGGGCGGCAACTGGCGACGAATCAGGCTGAGGCGTTCATTCACCCGATCACGGGCGAAATAGATATCGATATTATCTTCAAAGATCACGGTGACCATCGACACGCCCATTTGCGACATCGCGCGCACATCACGCACTCCGGCGAGCCCCTGCATTCCCACAGTGATGGGATAGGTGACCTGGTCTTCGATGTTTTGCGGATTCTGCCCGCTCCATTCGGTCATCACAATGACCTGATTTTCAGAGAGATCAGGGAGGGCATCCATCGGCGTGCGATACATCGCTACTACGCTGACGGCGCAAAGCACGAGAAAAGCGACAATGGTCAGGAAGCGGTTATTGAGTGCCGAAAGGATTAGGCGATTCATTGTGCTTCAGGCGATAGAAAGCTGTCGGGCGAATCAAGGATGATCTCACTAGCTTCGGAGATGTCGCCGGTGATTTCGGCAAACTCCCCTTCTTCGGCAAGCACGGTGATTTTCTGGCGTTCAGGAGCATCTGTGTCAGCAAGTATCCAGACGAAGTTTTCGCCGTCTTCGCGGTCGATAGCTGTGGAAGGGAGGCGATAGACAGGGGTATCACCGGTTTCGATGCGTACGCGGAGACTCGTATGATGTGGCAGTTTCAGCTCATCCGGCAGTTTTGCCTGCACGGTAAAGGTGTGAGTCGCGCTATCGACTTGAGGACTGATGCGTGTCACCTCGGCGGTGTCGGCTTCATCTTCTTGTTCGAGCGTGAAAAAACTGACCGCTTGCCCCACTGTCAGGCTCGTTGCCAACTCTTCGGGCAGGCCGAACTGCACTTCGCGCTTGGCTTTTTCTGCCAACGTCGTTTTGACTTCGACGAGTTCAAACGCCGTCTGATTCGGAATCACCGCTTCGCCGACGCGCAAAAGGCGTTTCGAGACCACACCGGCAAACGGCGAGCGGATCTCTTGGTGACCGCTACTCGTCTGCTCTTTGCTGTAGGCAGCGCTCGCTACACCGAGGGAGGTACGCGCTCGCTCGACGGCTTGTGCTTGTTGAGCTTTTACGAGCTCTAGGTTTTTTTCGGCAATCGCCACCTGGCTCTTGAGCGCCTCAATCTCAGAGGTTTGCATCGCTTCGGCGGTTTCGAGCTGTCGCTCAGATAGCGTAGTCGCTTTCGACTGGTCGCTTTCGATTACCGCCAGATTGCGCTCGGCAGCAGTAAGGAGTTCTTGTTTCGCCTCGATCTCACGTTCTAGTGTGGATATCTGTTCATCTTCCGTGGTCAACGTAACCCGCCGAGCTGCAAGAGCGTCATCGTATTTTTCTTCTTGCTTGAGCAGGAGTTCGTGCCCCGCTTGCGTGCGCGTTAGCATCGAGCTGAGCATAGTGCGAGTGACGTTCTGACTATCACGCGAGGCATTGAGTACGGTCTGCAAAGCATCGAGAAATTCATCGGCAAATCGAGCAAGGGCTTTAGTGGAATCTGCTTTTCTGTCGGGTGGAAGAGTGGTGAAAGCGGCTTCGGAATTACGGAGCTCATTATAGCGATTAGTCATTTCGGTTTTGGCAGACAGGTCGTTAAAGCCGAATTCATAGGGCAGTTCGGTTTGCTGCAATGCACGAAACCCTCCAGATGAAGTACGTTCGCGCGTTTCAATGCCGACTTCGGCAAGGACCTGTTCGCCCGTCTGGCGGATGTGGGTAATCGCTTTACTGAGCTGATCGAGAGCCTGGTCGATATTGTCATCCGCTTGCGCCAGTTTTTGTTCGCGACTCGCTTTCTGAGCGGTGAGCCTGGTTTTTGCTAATTCGAGATCGACCTTCGCTACTTCGATCTGTTGTAGGGCAGCGCTAAATTTTTCGGCCTCGCTCGCTACGGTGGTGTCGAGCCCGCTGGTTTTTTCGCCGATGATTGCTTCGGTGTTACGCAAAGCATTCTGAAATACGATGCGCTTATCGGCGACTACCTGTTCGGCTTGGGCGATACGCGCGTTGGCGACCTGTTGAGCAGCTTCGTAATCAGAGCGGCCTTGCGCCACATACGCGCCGCGCTCCCCGATGGTCGCACTGCTTTGCCCTTCCACTCCACGCGGCAGCAGTGTCGCCACCACTTGGTCTTTTGCAACGCTGTCACCGATATCTACCAGCACATCAGCGACCACTCCGTCGCGGCGCGGATAGATATTGGCGGTCTCGTTCGAAATGACTGTGCCAATAAGCAGAGTAGAGTTGGCGGTTTTACTTTTTGTCGGTTGTACTGTGCGATACTGCAGTACAGCCGTAGCCTGCGGCGACGGTTCGGCAGGAGCAGAGATAATCGAATCAAGCCTCTTTTCGCCGGTAAGTGCGGCACTCGCAGCCACCACGAGGGTGGCCGCGAGCACAGAACCGGCGATGATCAAGGTATATTTTTTCATAGTCGTCCTGAGATAGTATGGTTATTTGGCTTAATGGCCCATGTTCATGTGTTCCTCTACCGACATATTCATGCGAGCAGCGGCCTCTTTGGTCTCTTGGTATTCTTCCATGGTCATGCCCATGCTTTCGGCTTGTTCGGCTTCGGTCATCGGTTCTTCGCCAGAGCAAGCGGTAAGGGCAACAAGCAGGGAAAGCGAGAAGAGAAAGGTGGCAAGGGATTTCATAAGAATGAAAAAAAGGAAAAATGGCGCACAAAATCGCTTCGAGAAAATACTCAAAGCGCCGCCAACAGGAAAATTGTGCATATACCGCAACGCGGCACCTGTTAACGGGTATCAGCGAGAACGGCTCAGGCTCTCAGGACGACTGTCTTTTTGTATTGAAGATAGAGCGCGGTCTCTGCCAATAGGTCTGGCGGCGCGCGCGCCACCGTTGGAAGAGGTGCACCTCCGAGAGTAAGCTCTGGCAATATCGCTGCTTGTGAAACTGCGTCTGCAATAAATATCTGAAGCTGAGTGCTTGTGCCTGCCAGGGCCGCGTCTGGTGCATCGGTAGCATGACAGTCAGAGTTGGAGTCTTCCGATACATCCTCCGCCGCATCAGGGCAGCACCCATGGGCAGCTGATTCGTGGTGAGCCATTTCGTTTTCAGTCGACGCAGCGATCGTCGCCATCGGCATCCCAAAGCAACACAATGTCGCCCAGACGATGGTTAAGGCTAGCGATGTCGGTAAAATTTTCCTCATCTGGTGATACGATACCATGTTATCGCATAGTTTTCAAATTTATGTCAAGTCCCTATCCCCGCATCGGCAACACATACGGCGCATCGGTATTAAACGGCAACAAGCTGATTTCTTGGAGTGCGACCTGAAAGCGCCTTGCCTCGACCGGAAGAGTGGTAAGCGCAAAGTGTGTTGGGTCGGATTCTTGGTGACCGAGTTGCTCCACGGCGTCGATGGAAATATCGTGTTTACCGAAGATCGAGCAGATCTCACCCAAAATACCGGGGCGATCGTGGACGAGAAAACGGAGGAAGTAGGCTTGGGTCGGTGTGTGAATAGCTTCGATAGACCGAGTCGGGCGGATGGTTGTTTTGCTCCCTCGGGCGATACTGACCATGTCTGAAACGATTGCAGCAGCGGTCGCAAACCGGCCGGCCCCTTCTCCGCTTAAAAAATTTCCCACGGTGTTGTACGTGCCAACAAAATTCACAGCATTCAGCACACCATCGACCGATGCAATGCGGTGCTCGCCGAGAATCAAGGTGGGTGAGACCTGAGCGATCAGATCACCTGTTTCTGTCTGCTCAGCAGTAGCGAGCAGCTTGATGCGCCCGCCGAAGTGTTTGGCATACAGGAAATCAGTTGCCGTCACACCGGTTACGCCGGTGCGCGAAATCGCATCAGGATGGATGCTGATACCAAACGTCAACGCACAAAGAATGGCGAGTTTATAGGCGACATCAAACCCCTCAACGTCGTCGGTTGGGTCGGCCTCGGCATACCCGAGCTCTTGCGCCTCTTTCAGCACGGCTGAAAAATCTGCGCCCTCGACTGCCATTTTGCTGAGAATATAATTGGTTGTGCCATTTAATATTCCCTCTAAGGCAACAATGTTATCTGCCGCCAAGCCACCTGAAATCGTAGAAAGCACAGGAATCCCTCCGCCAACGGCAGCTTCAAAGAGTAACGAGGCATTGTTTTGCTGGGCTAATTCGTTGAGCTCGGCAAAATGCAGGGCGATCATTTTTTTGTTCGCCGTCACAACATGCTTTCCGTTTGCCAGGGCTTGCTTCACAAATGTAAGGGCGATGCCTTCTCCGCCGATCGTCTCACAGATAATATTGATTTCTGGATCATTTAGTACCTCTTCGGCACCGCGAAACAAGCTGCGATAGGTATCGTAAATCTCTGGATCGAGGTCGGCATCTTTGGTGCATATCGCCGCCAGCTCGAGCGTAACACCGGCTTTATGGGTCAACTTTTGCTTTTCATTCAGCAAAATACGCGATACGCCACCGCCGATTGTGCCGTGGCCGAAAATCGCGACCTTCATCGTAGTCATAGAATCGATTAGACGGCGATACGTGCAAAGCGGACGATGGTGGCACCGTTTTTCTGGAGCAACTGTTCAACGGTCATCTCTGGATCTTTTACAAATGGTTGCTTGATGAACGCGCTTTCTTCGCGGAACTTCTTTTCTTTGCCGAGCATGATCTTGTCAATGATTTCGGCAGGCTTGCCTTCGTTTTTCAGCTGTTCGGCCCAGACTTCTTTTTCTTTAGCGACGAGTTCATCAGAGACTTCATCAGGGCTAATGACTTGTGGTGCATTGGCAACAGCATGCATTGCCAGATCGCGCGCTAATTCTTCGCTGCCGCCTTCGATGGCAACCAGGCCTGCCAGTTTGCGGTTCGAGTGCAGATAATCGCCCACTACCTCTCCCTCGTCGATGACAACTGCTTCACCAAAGGTCAGATTTTCGCCGAGCTTGGTGATGTAGTCAGCACGTTCGCTCTCAAACTTTTCTGCCACTTTTTCCACTCCTTCGGCGCTTGCTTCATCTGCCAGCTCGCTCAAATACTCAAGAAAGTCGTCGTTACGTGCGACAAAGTCGGTTTCGCATTGTACCGATACCGCAGCGCGTCCACTGATGGCAATAGCGCCTTCGCCCGTAGTGCGGTCAGATTTTTTACCGGCTTTTTCGGCACCAGCTTTGCGCAGGATGTCGATTGCTTGCTCGAGGTCGCCCCCAGCTTCGACGAGCGCTTTTTTACACTGCATCATCGAAACACCGGTCTTATTGCGGAGTTCCATTACGGTTTTAGCGGAAATGTCGGACATAGATGAAGAAGAAAAAGTAAAGTGGAACTATTGTACCGCACGGCGGAATTTTTCCGCAAAGGGATAAACAATCGGAATGCGCTTCCATTTTCCGTGGTACGCGCTATGCGCACCCCAAATATAAATCAGTACGACGACTAGGCGAAAGATGCTTTCAAGGCTATTGAGTAGACCAGTCATCATCCCTCCGGAAAACTGGAATGGGCTCGAGATGATGCCAAACAGAATATTCAGGCCAATCATGCCTGCGGTCAACACGACGCCCTGCCAAGCATGAAATTGGACAAACTGGGAATCACGCTTCATCAGCAACGGGATGATGACAAAGATGTAGAGATAACAGACCGCCCCGAGGAGTTTTTCGGCATCGGTCGGTTGCGAAACCCCAGGAAGACCATCTTGGGGATTTTGAGAATCTTTCGATTGTGGTGGATTCATCTCCTCCAGTTTTTGGCGCTGCTGATTGACGGTGTGTTTCACCTTGCCCATTAAGCCGTCGAGCATGCCCGGTTTTTTTTCTGGGAGCGGAGTCCCGGGTACTTGCTGTTCAGCATCGCCATTATGAGCGTGTGGGCGGGTGATTTCATCCAACAATTGCCGTGCCTGAGCATGGTCAGGAAAAAACTTCAGCAGCTCTTCACAGCCGCGACGGACCTGTTCGGTCTTCCCCTCTTGCTGCCAGCGCTGAATGTAGTCCCAGGCGGCACCGGCACTCATCCCGTTTTCTGCCTCGAATCGCGCTTCTGCATCACTCATTTTTTCGCTTTCTTTTGTGGAGCAAGAACTTGAAAGATCTTCCCGAGTAAAAAGCTTAGTGAGGTGATGGCATCGTCATTCGCAGGAATGAAATCGACATATCCATCGGGGTCGGAGTTGCTGTCGAGAATGCCGTAGACGGGAATGTTGAGGCGATTCGCTTCTTTGATGGCGATGTGATCACGCACTCCATCGACGACAAACAGGGCGTCGGGGGCGCGGTACATGTCGGCTATGCCGCCGAACAGAATCTCAAGACGCTCTTGCTCTTTTTTCATCTGTGCCTGCTCGCGCTTGGGGAATTTGTCGACTTCTTCAGTTTTGATCATTTCACGCAGGTCTTTGAGGCGACGGATACGCTGTTTGATCGTATCAAAATTTGTCAGCAGCCCGCCGACCCATTTTTCAGAGACCACCGGGTAGCCCTTGGTGTTTTGAATTTCTTGCAAAATCGTCTTCGTCTGGGGCTTGGTCGAAACAAAGAGAATCACCTTATTCTCTTCTGAGAGGCGCTTGATGGTGTCAGAAACGCGCGTGAGTGCGGTTGCGGTTTTATCGAGATCAAAAATATGAACACCGCCCTTTTTACCCCAGAGGTAGGGAGCGACTTTGGGATTCCAGCGGCTGACTTTGTGCCCGAAATGACAGGCGTTTTCTGCGAGCTCGCGCAGAGTAGCAGAAGCTTTTGGCTCTGTAGACATAGATGGTGGGAAAAATCCTTAAAGCGCAACTCCGGACAAATGTATCCCGCATGTGCAGGACAGGATTTATCGTAAGATGAATCCGGAGCGGTTATTGCGGCGGTAATTCTACCAACATATTCTGTGAATGCAAGCTGTTTTTTGTGTGCAGGATTTCCTTGCTTTTTGAAAGAAACACCCCCAAAATATAACCTGCTGTTACCATCTGTCTTATGCCTGAAACCAAAGCACTCGAGACTATCCGCGAAACCCTTGCCCAACTTATCGATAAGCTAGGGGTCGAATATTCGAGTATCGAAATCGAAGACGAGGGAGCAGGTATGTTTCGCGCAAACATCGCTACCGAGCGCGCACCGTTTCTGATCGGCATGTATGGTGAGCGCATCGACGCCATTCAACATATTCTCAAAAACATCCTCTGGAAGCAGGGCAAAGCCGAGAATATTTTTGTTATCGTCGATGTTGATAATTACAAAAAATCCCGTGAAGACCGCATCGTAGCGTTAGCAGAAGAAAAAGTCGAAGCCGCTCGCATGACCGGCAATCCGCAGATCATGCCACCGATGGACCCATATTTGCGCAAAATCGTTCACACCCACATCAACGCCGAACGCTTCCAAGATGTTACTACGCAAAGCGTAGGCGAAGGCCGCGGCCGCCGCCTGCAGATTGTTGCTTCCGAAAGCAGCCACTCCCATGTCGATTTCAGCGTCGAGCTCGTCTAATTAGCCAATGAGATTTTCCGACACCTTGCGCCTGAATGCGCGGATTACCACCCATAAGCCCGGTCGCGTTGCTATAGTGGGCACCTCGGTCGCCATTGGCAGTGCAGTCTTGTTGCTGTTCTTGAGCTTTGCGAATGGGCTTGAACAGGCCGTGCTCAAACCTATTTTAGAGCGCTCTTCGCCCACCACCCTGGTTGTGCGGCCAGAATTCACCTCGCTCGATTTTTTAACCGGCGGAAATAAGATCACCGAGGGTGTTGTCGACGAAGTCGGAGCCATCCCTGGTGTGCAATCTGTTGGGCGGCAGTTGTTTTTGGGGTTTCCGAACTCACTTGAAATCACTTTGTTTGGAATTACGTTTGACTCAGATATACCAGTTTTTGGTGTGGACGCGGTTTTACTCCCTCAGGCATCAGAACCCATGAGCCCGCCAGGGGCTATTTTACCGCTCACCATATCTCCCCACCTGATCGATTTATTCAATTCCTCCTTCGCCGATTCGGTACCAGGAGTATCGCACCTTTCTTCTGATTTAGTGCTTGGACAAGAAATGACCCTGATTTTCGGCCGCTCGTCTTTTTTTAATATCAACCTTGGGGGCGCCAAGCCGATTGAAAAACGAGGGCAGATCACCACTATTTCACCAAGGGTGCCACCGATGGGGGTGAGTATTCCGCTTGAAGAAGCTTTACAGATGAATGAAAAATTTGGTGGGATTGCCGCAGAGCAAGCTGTTTTTCAGCAGCTGTATGTTGAGGCCGCAACTACTGCCGAGGTAGAGCAGGTGCAAAACAGTATTAGGGGCATGGGATATTCTGCGCGCTCGTTTGAAGAGTTGGGTGAAGATGTGCGAACCCTTGCTAACCTGGTGCGGATTATCTTATTACTGGCTGCAGGGGTGATATTGTTGATCGCCTTCTTTTCACTTTCTGCCCTCGTCTCGGTTATTGTTTTGGAGCAAAGACGCACTATTGGTGTGCTTCGCGCCCTTGGTGAAAGTCGAACCGGAGTGGTGACGACATTTTTGATGTTTTCCGCGATTATCGCTGGTCTCGCGGTTTTGGTCGGAATTATAGTCGGCTGGTTGGTTTCGCAGTTTTTAGGGAAAATATTGGCCGACCATTTGCCAGATATCTCACTATTGGCAGTCGACTTTTTCCCGTTTTCTCTTTTATTGGCAATCAAAATCGTTGTCTCGGTCGTTGCTATTGCCTTGCTCTTTACATATTTTCCGGTACGCCGTGCGGGCAAACAAGGAGTGTTAAAGCTGTTGTGGGAATAAGATCATTCTAATACATCTGCCACTCGCGCAAAAATATCTAAAAAACTGATTTTGTTATCGAGAAAGTCTTGCACTGCTTGTTCATTGGCACGATTTAGCCCTGCTTCGCGACCAGTTTGTAATGCCTTACGCGCATACCCAATCGATGGAAAACGGGTGAAGTCAACCGATGAAAAGCTCCAGTTTTTGTTGAAGAGTGAGAGTTTGGGAAAATCGAGTTGTGCGCGTTTTGGGTGAGTAAGTGCGTAACTAATAGCTGTTCGCATATCTGGTGTGCCGAATTGCCCGACGATCGAGCCATCTACAAATTCCACTGCAGAGTGTAGGTGAGATTCAGGGTGGATGACGACTTCGATTTTCTCATGTGGTATTCCAAACAAATATACTGTTTCAATGAGCTCCAACGCCTTGTTCATCAAAGTAGCAGAATCGACGGATATTTTTTGCCCCATCTCCCATTTGGGATGTTTAATTGCTTGTTTTGGGGTGATGTTTTGGAGCTCTTTTGTTGGCCATTTTTTGGAATCACAAAACGGCCCGCCAGAGCAGGTCAGCCAGATTTTGGCGACCTCGTCTGCATTACCAGCACGCAGACATTGCCAAATTGCTGAGTGTTCAGAGTCGACTGGGAGGATTTGTTGACCACATTTTTGTGCAAGCGTTGTAACTTCTTTTCCAGCAGCGACGATTACTTCTTTTGTGGCTAACGCTACATCTTTACCGCTTTCGAGCGCGGCTTTTACCAGGGGAATCCCTTGTTCACCAACCACCGCCATCACCACAATATCGGCTTCAGTGTTACGGATGAGGTCAACCTGATCTTTATGGATTTTGTAATTTTTCATTTGTAGTTCTCTTTGCGCATTTTCGTCTGCCAGATATATCACTTGTGGCTCAAATTCTTTGACTTGCGCTGTAAATATGTCTCCACCTTGCCCAGCCGTGAGACCGCAGACAGAAAATGTGTCCGGCATATTCCGCACAACATCGAGGGTTTGAGTTCCAATTGAACCGGTCGACCCACAAAGAATGATTTTTTTGTGCTTCAAATCAAATCTTAAGAGGCATGATTACATGTAAGAATTCGGAATTTTTGGGTGAGGTGATAGAAATCGGGCTGAGTTTTTCACCGATATGGAGTTCTACCTTGTCACCGGCAAGCACCTGCAAAACATCCAGAAAAAACTGGCTATTGATTGCAACTGCACTTTCGCCATTGGTGTTGGTAATTGGTAAAGTCGCTTCTTCATTGCCGATTTCAGTGGCATCGGTAGTAACATCCATTTCGTGGGCGCGAAAATTCAGTTTGATATTATTGTTGTTTTCTCGAGCAAAAATACCGACGCGCTTTACAGTGCGGATCAGATCTTGTCGATCGACCTCGACCGTACTCTGAAATGATTTTGGAATGATCTGCTGATAATTGGGAAATTGACCCTCAATCAGCCGTGATACGATTCGAATCCCATCAAAATAAAACAATATTTGGTGTTTTGAAAAGATTATCTCCAATTCACCATCTTCTTCGGAAGTAAGGATCCGCTCTAACTCCATTAGGGTTCGCGAAGGAATAATGCAAGAAAAATCATCTTTGGGGGGGGTTTTAAGCGGTATTTTTCGCTCTGAGAGACGATAACTATCAGTGCCGGCAATGGTTAGTCTTTCACCATCGGTTGTGAAATATATCCCAGAAAGTACCGGTCTTGTACCGCCAGCCGCAGCACAAAACACTACCTGATCTAGTGCTGATTTTATTGCTTTTTGTGAAATCGTGCAGGTGTTTTCTTTTTCTACAAATGGGATTACTGGAAACTCATCGGCAGATATGCCTTTGATCGTTGTTTTCGAGCCTTCACTTTTAACACTAATCTTCTCTCCTTCGCTTTTGGAGAATTCAATCGACTGCCCAGAAATAAGGCCGATCCAAGAGACGATTGTCTTAGAAGGAAGGGTTGTCCTTCCTTCGTTTTGGACTTGTGCATCTATTGTAGTTGTAATAGAGATATTGAGATTTGTCGCCGAGACTTCGACTGTCTGCCCTTCAGCAGTAATGAGGACATTCTCGAGGATCGGCAGTGTTCCTGTACTCCCTGTTGCTTTTTGGGTGATACTGAGTGCCCGCAGAATATCTTTTTGCGCACAAGAAAACTTCATATATGACGGATAGGATTAATTTGGAAAATTTCATAAATGATTGTTCCAGAATATTATTATTTATTCAATTTATTTATCTTTTAAAAAAATATTAAGAGCGATTTGTTTCACAAAAAATTTTAGGAAAGTCATATTTATTTAAAAAAATGACTTCATAAAAAGAGATTACTGATTCTTGTACACAAAATGACACCAAGTAATATGGCTTCTGATGTCGTTGTCTGAAACCCAATGAGCCAATCAGTTTAAACCAGTGTTTATAACAATATTCAAACACCTGTAATCAAACAATCGTCAGTACAAAAGCGGTGATCGGGATGACGAAAAAATAAATTCATCACGACTAGTTTTTAAGATTATCTCGAATTACAGCTGAAGATCGGTTTTTAGCCGTAACAAACTCTTGATTCAGGTATGTGAATTGTTTTTCTGGAACATCGGCCCCATAAACCCCGCCGGCGCCCAAAAATGAATCTTGTCCAACCTTCACCCCCGGCATAGTGCTTGCGTTCACCCCGATGCGCACGTTTCGCCCGATGATCGAGCCAAATTTATCTTTTTCTGAACACATTTTTTCACCCTTTATTTCTGAGGAAATATCATGTTCATCAAGTCGCAAATTCGCTGTTCGTGCACCTGCGCCAAGTGAGACATTTTCGTCGAAGATACTGTCGCCGACAAAGTTTTGATGTGTCCAACAGTTAGCCTGTAAAACACTTCGCGCGATTTCTGTGGTGTGCCCCACCATGCAGTTTGCTTCGATAATCGCCTCGCGCACCAGACTGTGGTTTGCCACCACTGTGTCTGCTCCAATATAAGCGGGACCATTGATAACGGCGTAGTCGAAGACTTTTACACCTCTTTCAATCACCACACTTCCGCGTATCACAGCCGTATCGGCAACAATTGCATCGGGATGGATATTTGGGGTGAGGGTTTGTAAAAAATACGCCATCAGATCAAGTAGGTGCCAGGGGTATTTAATGGGCTGCCAAAAACCATTGTATTCTACGACCTCAGTCAAAACACCTTTATCAAAAAGGCCATGCAGTGTTTCTTCATACATATCGCCAGAAGAGACTTGCTTTAATGCAGCAACCAGTGTTTGCGGACTTTTATATAGATGCACCAAAATCGTTACCAGGTTACTCGGTTCGTTGCCCGCGCCGGGTTTTTCAACAATGCCGACGACTTGTGACGAGTTATCCCCATTTACTGAAAGATATCCACCAGGAAAATAGTCTTCCACAATCTTTCCTGCCAAATATATATCCGCCTCTGTGTTCTTGGCTTTTTCAAGCACGCTCTTATATACTGACTTTTCCACCATGTCATTTGAACACACTATGAGCACTGGTCTTACGGGGTCGATTTCTGTCGCGGCGGCTAAGATGCCGCCGCGGACTCCCTCATCAAGATCTTGCTGTACTGCAAAAGAAAAATCAGCGCCTGATATTTTCTCACAAATCAGGCGAAAGGCGTCGATATTCTCACTGTTGCCAACGACGCAGATATCAGCTAGCCCAGCCCCTACTAGTGTTTCCACCTGGTGCTCGAGAACGGTTTTGCCCAAAAATCGGAACAGCGTTTTTTCTTTGATCGGCCAAGTGCGACTGCTTTTTCCGGCCGCCAACAAAATCACTTGTGGGTTCATGGGGTGGGGGGTGATGAAAAAGGAAAAATGTCACGCATACGAATATCCCCGATTTCCCCGGTATTGAAAAGGGAAATCTGATTTTCGTGATAGCGCTCACGGATAATATCATGCGGATGCCCAAAGGGGTTGTCTTTATGTGCTGAGATCAATGCGACCTTTGGACGAACTGCTCTTAGAAGCGCTGCCGAGCTGGATGTTTTTGACCCATGGTGTGGAGACTTTAAAACATCCGATACTAAACGAGCCGGAGTCGCCAATAACTGTTGCTCGCTTTTTGCCTCTGCATCACCAGTTAACAGTACAGAGCCCTCGTTGCCCGTATAGCGGATAATGAGTGAGGTCGCATTGCGCTGAGACTCCATTTTCCCCAACAGCGAGAGTTGGGGAAAAACCACATCAAATACTGCCGCACCCGCGCGCAGGTCGCTCGAGCTGTCGGCGTAGATGATGGGGATTGCAGATTTGTTTGCTGTTGCTTGTATTTCTCTAAACAATAATGACTCCTCGGCTGATCCGGGTACTAAAATGCTGCGGACATTATAATGCTCCATAATCGCCAACGCACCACCGATGTGGTCTTGGTCGGCATGAGTGAGCACCAGTACATCGACATCGCGTAACCAAAAAGGAAAGATGGTGGCGAGTTTGTCGGCTATCTCCGCATTGATACCGGTGTCGACCAACACTGTATGACCAGAGGTCAATGAAAAAAGAATCGCCTCCCCCGGCACATGAAACATCCAGACATCCGATTGCTGCGCGTAAGATTTTGAGATCTGCCACATTAGTGCCAAACTAAGCGCACACAGCAAGAGCAAGGTGTACCAGAAAAGCCGCCGAGAGAGGACAAGAAAAAAAATCACGCGAAGAGTGTTGCAAAAAATTATAATGTTTGCAAAATATGATTATTAGAAAGCGTGCTGCATCCGCTTGCCACCTGTCTTTTACCTTGCTGTTTAGTGGGCTTTCTGCTAAAATTACTGGATAATCTTTTTGAAATAAAATGGCTGAAACCGTGTTTGATGGGGGCGGAATCGATAGTGGGCTCAGCACATTGTTCGACCTTTTGCCCGGCACAGGGCTCATTCAAAGCGAGAGTATTGTCGATGTTACCCTTGGGTGGGTGCAATTTGGCCTTACGCTGATCGGCACCATTGCCTTTGTGGCGTTTGTGTGGGCAGGGTTTTTATATGTGACATCATTCGCCAATGAAGAAAACAACGAGCAGGCTAAAAAAACCATCATCTGGACATCAATCGGCCTGATTGTCATCCTCGTTTCGTACGCGGCGGTTTCCACTTTAATCCGAGCAACAGCATGAAAAAGACAGGACTGTTTTTTGCCGGTGCGGTTTTTCTGCTCATTGTATCGAACTTGTCGGTTGTACCAGTGTTTGCTATCGAGGCTGGACAGCTGCCTGGCGGAGCGGGCCTAGTACCGCCACCGGTTGAGCAGATTGATCCAGCCTTAGCAGAGGAGGATTTTCGTGCTCGCGTTTTGACGATAGTGAATTACTTCCTTACTTTTCTGGGGCTGATCGCCATTGTTGCCGTCATCTATTTTGGTTTTCTGATGATTATCGCAGGTGGTGATGAAGAGCAATACACCAAGGCGCGAAAAGGGATTATTTATATCGGCATCGGCATCATCGTAATCTTGCTTTCTTATGCCATCGTCAATCTGTTTATCATGGCTGGTACTGCCGCTGCGTCGTCGCCAAATGTGCCACAATCAGTTGGGTCAGCCGGGTTTAATGACCGTATAGACCGCGATGGGGCTGAGGCAGAACTTGTCTATCAAATCGAGAACATCTACCTCGACCTGCAGGAAGACTTGTACCAAAATGAGGCCACCTATAATCGTTTGGGTGAAGCATTCTCGCGCCTACCCGAAAGCTTGCCACAGACCTCGGTTACAGCAAAGGTGCTGCGCCATCAGTTGACACGAGGAATCCTGCAGCGCAAAGTCGATGCCATCAATATTTTGTTCGCAACGGCGACCACAACAGTGGCAGATGCTCGAACAAAAAAACCAGAAATCGAAGAGGCAAAAGCGCTGCGTAGCCTGCAAAAAGACCTGACCATTGCTTTTCGCAGTCTGGCGGATGCAATCGATGACCTGCCGCGTATCGAAGCTAAAATCACCGCAAAACCAGTCGAGGGCAATGCTCCGCTCGATGTCGAACTCAGTGGTATCGAAACAAAAGACCCGAGTGGCAACACTATTCCGCTGACCAACTACCGCTGGAGCTATGTCGATAATAATGGTGAATTGCAAGACTTGGGCAGTGGGAGCACCAAGACACCCCGTTTCGAAAGTGCCAACTCGTATATCATCACTCTGCAGGTCGAAAGTATCGACCCCAATGTGCTGCCCGGCGTTACGAAAAAGCGCATCGAGGTAAAGCCACACAAAACACGAGCAGACTTTTTAGTGAACGGCGAAGAGGTGGTTACGGTGCTAAATGTTTCGGATAAAGAAGCCCGCAGAGGTATTGAATTCGATCCAGATCCGACCCTCGCAGGAGCCGGGCGGGTGATCGAAGAATACCGTTGGGATTTTGATGGACACATCGAAGCACGCAAAAGCCCCGAAAAGATTCTTTACCCGTTTCCAGAAACCGGTGAGCCGCGGGTGGTACTTACGGTGACCGATGGCGCCGGAGACAAGCACAAAAAGACGATCACCCTTAATATCAAGCCCAACATTGCGCGCATCGATATGCGCGGTGAGGCGCTGCAAGTGGGTAAGACGATCACCTTTGACGGCGAAAACTCTTCTGTCGCCAATGCAAACAATTTCCGTTATCAGTGGGAGCTAAAAGATGCATCCGGTACAACAATCGCCAATTTTTCTGACGCCCAATTTCAATATGTTTTTCAAAAGCCGGGCGAGTACGAGATGAAGCTCACTGTTGGGAGTGGGTTTACGAGTAGTGAAACTTTTATCATAACGCCGCGCCCACCGATTCCTGTTTTTACCGCTTCGCCAATCAGCTCGTCGGAACCGGGGATATTTGTCTTTGATGCCAGCGCATCAGACGGAGCAGGTGGTTCACTCCGCTACTCTTGGGATTTTGATGGCGACAATGTCTATGATATACAAGGGGCGACCGATCCCATTGCCGAGCATTCCTATACCGAACCTGGGGAGAAGCGCGTGAAGCTAAAAGTTGCCGATACTTTTGGTCTTGCCGACCAGGTGGTGCGGACAGTGCGTGTCGATTCCACCTTGAATGTGCGCATCGACCTTGCCCAAAAAGCCGCCCAACCACAGCAAGAATTACAGTTTAGAGCCGATGCTCCCAATGGCGAGACATTCATCTGGGAATTTGGAGACGGATCGATAGCAGCAGAACAACAGGTGACACATGCTTTTGAAGATGCAGGAAAATATACCGTGGTGCTTACCGTAACCGATGAAAGCGGCAACACGAATAGTGCGAACACCATCATTACTATCGGCAGTGGGGTGTCGCCAGTTCCCGTACTCCGTCCACTCATCGAGAACAAAGAACAACAAACACAGCTAGGCCTGTGCGGTACCGGCAAAGACGGTATTCACCTGTTTCGTGATCAACTGCTCGAGCTTGATGCCAGCCAGTCTGTAAATATCGATGGCACCAAGTCTGGCCTTAAATATATTTGGGATATTAATGGGGCGGTTATTGATGGCGTGCGGATTACGCGAAAATTTTCCGAAGTTTCGCGCGATGGCAATTGCGAGCGTATTAGTCTCACGATTACTGATGAAAGCAGTGGTGAGCAGGCAGCATCGAATGATCTGTTTGTCTTGGTGGAAAATGCTCTGCCCAGCCTGACTCAGCTGGTCGTCGAGCCCGAGGCCGACCCGTGCACGACCCCCTGCCGCGTACAACTGAGCGCAATCGGCGCCACAGACCCTGATGGAAAGATCGAGCAGTACCGTTGGTGGGCTTATCGCGAGGGCGGCTCCGAAAAAATCGGTGTGCTCTCGACTACAAGTGCACAGACCAGTCTGAGTATTCCGGCACAAGGAACTCAGAACGACCGCAACACCTTTTATTTTGTCGTTGAGCTCGAAGATGATGAGGGTGACAGCATCACCTCAGAAGATATCATCGGTCGCTCGGTAAACGTGGCCATTGTCAATCAAGAGAACCCAAAGCCTATGGTCGAATTTGAAGCTGACCGCACCTTTATCAACACTGGAGAAACAGTTACTTTTAGTGCCAGCGTGCGCGACGCAAATGGAAACGTGATGAACAACGCTTCGTACGCTTGGGATTTTGATAATGATCAAGAATTCGATGACACATTCAGTGGAGCCACGGTTTCGCATCAATTTCGAGAGGCGGGCATAAACACGGTGCGCCTGCGCATTGAGGCCAACGGAGTCGAGGCGAGTGCGACCCGTACTATTACTGTCAGCGACAGCCAGATCGAATACCCTCTGACGAGTTTTGTGCGTACTGCAGTCGACGGCACCAAGGTCTCGTTTGATGCATCTGATTCACAAGCCGACCCGCTTTCTGACGGAGCGCTGACATATGCCTGGGATTTTGACGCGGCGACCGACAGTGATGGTAATGGCATTCCTGATGACGACATAGATGCGAGCGGAGCCCAGATCGAGCATGATTTTGGTGTGGCAGGAGAGTATGAAGTCATCCTTACGGTAACCGACTCAGACGAGCGGACTGCCGAAGAAAGGCAAGATATCGACCTGCGCACAAAGTCGGCTGCCCCCGAAGCGGCGATCACAACTCCGCTTACCCGTTCACCACGGCTGGCCGCAAGTGTTCCGATGGCTAATCTTGAAGTGCTTGTGCGTGAAAACACCTCTGTATCAGGCACCATTTTTGATATCATGGTCTACGGATTCGACATCGGCACCGTTGGTTTTTCGCAAGATGCCACATTCCACCTGGCAAGTGGCGAAGGCGAACTGCTCGCTGACTCGGCACCGTTTGTAAACGGACACGCGAGCACACAGTTTCGTTCCACAACCCCAGATGAACCTGTCATCATCGAAGTGTCGACCGATGCCCTGCTCGGCACCATCACCGAAATAATCACCTTTCTGCCTCAATCACTCACTTCCTCCGCTTTACAATGATACACCTTCGAAACGCATTAACGGCACTTGTCTTCCTCCTGCCCAGCGCTGCTTTTGCTAGTGGGCAACTGATTATCCAACCGGGCGAACCCGTAATGATATCTGGCGAGACGACCTTGGTCGACCCCAGCACCACCTGGACGATTACTCAAGCAGGTACGGTCATCAACACTCTCTCAACACCCGAATTCGAGCATGCTTTTTTTGAACCGGGCGACTATCAGGTCACACTGCTAGTCGTAGATGCTGCCGGTAATACCGAAGAATCACATCTTGATATTTTGGTCGGCGCCAGTGCCAACGAGCAGTTGCCGCTTAAAGCAGTATTTCACTCATTGCCTGCAGCAAATACGGCCGGGATCGTTCAGCTAGATGCCGAAAAACCGCAAGTGATCTTGCATGCGGCAGAAAGTGCGGGCGACATCGTCGAATACCGTTTCGACAAAAACATCGCCGTTGATAGCGACGGCGACGGCGACCCTGCCAATGATATCGACAATCAGGCCGATGCCAGCCTGTATACTGGTTCGCCATGGGGAATTTCTTTTTCATCGCTTGCTACGACGATTACCGCGCGACTTACGGTTGTTGACGAAGAGGGGAGCACCGACTCGAGTGATATAACTTTTCAGGCAAAGCCTGCCGCCAACCCAGCCGCACCCCTAGTTGCCAACATAGCGACCGTTCCCTCGATTACCCAGGGCGGAGAAATGCTCTTAGTCGGAGACAGTGCCGAAGCAGTCCTCTTTTTTGGGGATAGCACCGGCGACATCATTCAGTATCGTTTCGACAAAAACATCGCCGTTGATAGCGATGGCGACGGCGACCCTGCCAATGATATCGACAACAAAAATCATCCCTCGTTCCTGACCGGCGAACCGCATCAAGTCACTTTGCGCAAAGCCGACGGCGATACGCAAATATTCCAGCTGATCGTCGTTTCTGACGAAGGCAAAGGCAGCCGCATTCGCCGCAAGGTCGTCTTTACCGAGCCAGAACCACTCCCTGTTCCTGAGGGCCCGATCATCTTGTCGCCCAAACTTTTTCTTGACCACGACCAGGCCGTTGTGGGCGAAACGGTCACCATGCATGTTTTTGGTGCACCCCAGAACACCCGCATCTCTTGGGATTTTCAAAACGATGGCGAAATCGATGCCTCGGGCGAGCGGGCGTTTGCCAAATACGCTTACGAAACTGCTGGTGACTTTAGGCCCACCGTCACCCTCGTGCTCGACGAACAGGTCACTACGGTCAGTGAGGATATTCGGGTAGTCAGTGCACCAGAATCAGCACCGACCACAGCACTGCCTACGGCAGATTTTTCGCACATCATCGAGGGCGGCACCTTGCGCCTGACCGACCTTTCATCTGCCGATCCCAGACTCGAAGATGACTCCCTTGTCTATCTGTGGAGTTTTGGCGATGGCGAAACGAGCAACGAAGCTGCGCCGACATATACCTATGATGAAGTTGGATCATACACGGTCGCCCTTGAGGTGACCGATAGTGCTGGCAATAAGACCAAGAAAGCAATTGAAATCGCAATCGCCGAAGTGGGAAGCGCTTCCATCGAAACGCCAAATGAATCACCAGGGGCAGCCGAGAGTCCGGCAACAAGCCCAACTGAAACCGAACCGGTATCCACTGAAACGCCGGCAACAAGCCCTGTAGCAACCCCAATGCCAACTGATAGAGGCAGCCTGCTTGGCGGTATTTTTAAATTCATCCTCTTTCTGCTGCTGTTCCTGATCCTCTTGCTCGGCGGTTATTTCGTGTTCCGCAAAATCCATGACCCCGATCGCAGCTTTGGCGAGATAATCGACGACGAGGTAAAACGATTTTCTGGGTCGCACACTATCGCGGCAGAAAACGACCAGGCCTCACCATTTGTCGTTGCCTCTTCGCCAAAAGAAAATAGCAGCGCAGAAGACGCCACGATCATCGAAAAACAAGCTTCTAAGATTCCCGGCACAGCACCCCCACCGACCGAGGCAGCACCATCGCCGTTTTTACAAGCTCAGCGCACAGAAGACAATCAAAAAACCGAGCCGGATACTGCTCCTAAGGTGCTCCAAAACGAAGAAGGTACCCGCTCGAACATCAAGGCAGAAATGCCAGATTGGCTGCGCGAAGATACGAGCAAGCCACCTGCTTCCAAAGAGCAGGCTTCGCCGCCTCCCGACCAAAAGCCAGCGACACCTGAGCCTGAACCAGTACAAAATCCCCATCGCAAAGCCCCCACAGGCGATGTGCAACAAAAGCCAGCTACGCCGCCGCCTCAGTCGCCAGAATCGCCATCAGCCCAAAACACTCCTTCCGCGCTACCACCGCAGAACCCCACTCCACCCCCAACTCCTTCTGCCCCTCCTCCCGCTAGTCCACCACCCGCACCTCAGCAAGAAGAGCCGGCACCACCAGCCCAGCAACCAACTCCGCAACCGCCAAAGTCTTCACCACCTATGGCACATCCAACAACAGCTGTGCAGCCCCAATCCGCACCAGCGCAAAAACCACCCGTTGCTCCGCCCGCTCCTCCACCTGCACCACCTGCTCAGCAGCCCAACCCACCTACCCCTCCCCCACCGCAGGTAACAAGCAAAGAGACACACGATAAAATCGCCGGCGAAGCCGACCTGCCGTTGCGACCACAAAACCCAGACGAGAAAAAATCGCAGTAAGTGGCTTTACAAGCCACTCTGACGAACGCAAGCCGCTTTTCGTAAAAAAGGCTTGATTTCCTTATATGCATGCGACAATATGAAAAATGATTTTTCTATTTTTATTTGTCCTATGACAAAAGCCGATATGGTTAATGCAATCGCTGCATCTGCCGGTATCACGAAAAAGGCTGCTGCTGCTTCGCTCGAAGCAGTCATCGACCTTATCACTGCAGAGCTGAAGAAAGGCCGCAGTGTTACGATCACCGGTTTCGGAACTTTCCGCGTTAGCGCCCGCGCTGCACGCACGGGTGTTAACCCACGTAACCCTTCCGAAAAGATTAAGATCCCAGCAATGAAGATCCCAGTCTTTAAGGCCGGTAAAGCTTTGAAAGATTCCGTCCGCTAAGCGACTGCTTATCTTGGACTAAAAATGAGCCGTCTCGCAAGGGGCGGCTTTTTTGTTTCTCGTTATCGTCATTCTTGTTGCAAGCGTGACGTGGCTGGAGATATGGAAAATAGATCCCGGATAATACACCGTGCTCATTTCTGCGGCGCAGTGTCTTCAGATTCACCCCGTTCTCTCGTGGCTCATCTCGAATTCAACTGCGCGTGCCGACTTGTTTCTTGCACACTGTTGTCACATTGCCGCGCGGGTTCATTTCTACGATTATCTCTGCCCACTTCGGTTGTACGATGGCAGCAAATTCCGCCGCGATGACTTCGGTCACGCCTTCGTGAAAGACTTTCAAATCCCGAAAAGCACCAAGAAACAATTTAAAACTCTTCAGTTCCAGGCAACTTTTTTGTGGAACGTATTCAATGACCACCCGACCAAAATCTGGCATGTCGGAAAACGGGCAAATACAGGTGAGCTCTGGTGATTCAATGGTGATGATCTGATCACCGGCGACTTCTTTTTGATAAGCGAATACTTCGAGCGGCGCTGCTTTTTGCAACTGCTTGCGGATGTTTTTGAGCGACACCTGCGTGTAATCCGTGCCTTCGCTGTAGCGTTTTTTAGCGGTATTCATCGTTGGCTGGTAAATCGAGCGCTTAGCTTTGCATTTTCTACTCGAAAAGGCAAAATCTGAATGCTTTTTCTTAAACGTATGAACGGATTCGAATTTCTGCCAGTGCTGATAATTTTGATAATTATTTTTCTTGTTGTGTTTATCAAACAGGTGAACCAGTACGAGCGTGGTGTAATGCTGTCTTTAGGAAAGTTCACCAGTATCAAAGAGCCCGGCTGGCGCATCGTCATCCCCATTTTACAAAAGATGTATAAGATCGATATCCGCGTCAAGGCGGTAGATGTGCCCGACCAAGAGGCGATCACCAAAGACAACGTGTCTGCCCAGATCAATGTGGTCATCTACTACCGAGTAAAAGACGCCGCCAAGGCATTCCTAGAAGTCGAGAATTTTTGGTACGCCATCAGTCAGCTCGCGCAAACGACGATGCGTAACGTCGTCGGAAAAACCGATCTCGACGATTTGCTCAGTAACCGTGATGCGATTTCGAAAGAGATCAAAGAAGAAGTCGATGAAGCGACCGACCCATGGGGCATCGACGTCATCTCTGTCGAACTCAAAGATATCTCGGTCAACGATGAGATGAAGCGCGTGATGGCGAAGCAGGCCGAAGCGGAGCGCGAAAAGCGCTCGGTCATCATCAGGGCCGAGGGCGAACTGGCCGCGGCGGCAAACATGCAAAAGGCTGCCAAAATGCTTGCCGAAGCCCCCGGCGCGCTCCATTTGCGTACTTTGCAATCGGTCAACGACCTTTCGAGTGACCAATCAAATACCACCATTTGGATGCTGCCAGTCGAGGCCTTGCGCGCATTGGAATCGATTGGCGAGACTATGAAGGCGAAGAAATGATTTTGAACTAAGCCCCAATTCTCGTGACAGATGAGGCAAGTCGCTGTCGGT
>CAZLFD010000006.1:0-43399 GCA_964558715.1 uncultured Candidatus Peribacteria bacterium
CACCATTCTTTGTGAGTGAAAGAAAAGTGTCACGGGAATTGGGGCTTAGAAGATTGATGAAAGGGAATTGAATTGCTATTATTTTATAATTATTGTATAATGAGGCAATTACCAAAACCTAAGCCCATGTCAAAAAAAGCCGAACTTATGCAGCCGATCACGCTCGAAGAAGAGTTGCTGACAAACCACTTTCGGGTAGTAGTCTTTGGCTCAGCGCGAATCAAAAAAGAGGATGAGCGCTACAAATGGACCTATGATCTGGCGAAAAAAGTTGCTAAGCATGACATCGATATTGTTACCGGTGGCGGGCCGGGCATTATGGAAGCCGCCAACGCAGGGCATCATGCCGGGCGCAATGGTAACCATTGTCACTCTATCGGCATTACCGTTAAGCTCCCTTTTGAAGAGAACATCAATGCGCACTTAGATGTGCGCAAACATTTTCAGCGCTTCAGTAATCGGCTCGATCAATTTATGGTGCTTTCTGATGTTGTTGTAGTCATGCCGGGCGGCGTGGGTACGTGTCTGGAGTTTTTCTATACCTGGCAACTGACCCAGGTAAAGCACATCTGCCAAATCCCGATCATTTTGATGGGAGAGATGTGGGAAGGCATGTATAAGTGGATCGAAGACCAACCCCTCAAAAAGGGTTTTATCAGTCCGGGCGACATGGATAACATCAGCATCGCAAAGAGTGCGGATGATGCCTTGGCAGTAATCCTTGAAGAAAAGGAGCTACGCGATAATCAAGGAGAGACCTGTACCATGACACGAAAATATCTTTATGATGTCAGTAATCCCATCCCAAGAGATCCGCTTTGAAATCCGCTAAAAAAGAGGCACAATCCACGAAGAGTCTTCACCGATAAATCGTGTCGTTTAAACGTACATCACTAAAAGCCCGGCAACGGAAAAAGCATCTGAAAAAAGCCGGAAAATATACCGCGCTCTTCGGTAAAAAAGGGATATTACTTACTTTGGGTTTACTGATTGCCATTCCGGGAGCGATTTTTGGATTTACTCGCAACCGAAAGCATCGACGAATGGGAAAGATTGTCCGCACAAGTTTTGGCGTTGCCTTTGTCATTGTCGCTTTCTCAATCGCTTTGGTGCACTCTGGCGTGGGGAAAAAAGTCGGAACAGAACTCGTGTTTTCTTTAGGCGCGGAACTGCCAAAAGACGAACATGGATTTACGAATATTTTGATGTTAGGAGTGGGTGGTGGTGAAGCGCACGCTGCCAAAGGCCACAAATTGACCGACTCGATGATGATCGCCAGCATCGATGCCACCGGAAGGAGTGTTGTATTGCTCTCGATTCCGCGCGATTTTTATGTGGAGACCGAATACACCCGTGGGCGGGTGAACAGTGTGCTCCGCGACGAATCACCGATTTTCTTGCGCGAATTGAGAAACCAACCGGAGCATGCTGAGGCACTGAGTGGGTTAAGTGGGCAAGAGCGCGTAGAGTATATTTGGCGGCTCGAAGCCCAGGCCGACCGTAAAGCCGAGATCAATTTAAAAAAGGCGTTAGAAAAGGTGTTTGAGCTAGATATTCACCGCATTGCCAGAATTGACTTTCGTGGCTTCGAGAAAGCCGTTGATGCCATTGGCGGCATTGATGTCGTGGTCGATACTACTATTGACGACCAGACCTACCCTGATTTTGAGTGGGGCTACGATCCGTTTCATTTGGATGCTGGTCTGCAGCATTTGGATGGAGCCACAGCACTCAAATACGCCCGTAGCCGCCATAATACCTCAGATTTTGATCGCGCCGCTCGCCAACAAAAAGTGATTTCGGCGATTCGCGAAAAACTCGTTTCGCTTGAAGTGCTTACTTCACCAAGCAAGCTGCGGGAATTATTTGCCGTTTTTCAGGAAAATTTTATTTCTGACCTCAGTTGGGAAGAGATCATCTCGCTCGCAGAAGTCGGTAGCAAGATGCCGCGCGACAATATCATCTCCTATGTGCTGAATAATAATCCGGCAACTACTGGCGGCTTTCTGGTAACACCAGACCGAGATCTGTATGGCGGCGCTTTTGTACTGGTACCATTCTTGAATTTAACGAGCGACAAATACGCCCAGATCCGCGCCTTTGTGGCGATGATTTTTGAGCATCGCGCTCTTACCGGCACCGATCCACTCTCTATCAATATCTACAACGCTACCAAAATCAGTGGGCTCGCCGGCAGCCTGCAAACAGCCCTCGAGCGCTATGGTTGGAAAGTGGGTGAAATCGATAATACTGAAGAAACCGAGGCAACGACCCGAGTGCGTTTTACCGATACACCGCGCAACCGAGCAGCGATAGATTTGTTGCAACGCTTCATGAAACTTGAATTAGAGCCACACCCAAAAACAGCATCCATGCCAGCACAAAATATGGATGAGTCGCTGAGCCAAACACCAGAAGCCGAAGAAATATTTGAAATCATTATAGGAACAGATTACGAGCAACCGTATCGCTCGCCCGATTTTTTACCCTCTTTAATCCCACCTCCCGATGAACGGTAATATGCTCCTCTTTGTGCTGCTCAACTTTACCTGGTGGCTACTGACCATCCTGCAGTTTTGTATTTTTCTGACAGTGATTCTGTCTTGGTTTCCCAACGCGCGAACGCATCCGGTTTCGATTTTTGTACGGCGTATTACCGAGCCGATTCTGCGCCCCATTCGCTCTTTCATGCCACGTACGGGTATGATCGACTTTTCCCCCATCGTCGCTTACCTGGCGATTTGGATGCTAGTGCGTATTGTCGAAAACCTAAGAGGGGCGATAGTACCCGGATAAAACCGCATAATGCAGCTGAATCGTTAGTTAGAAAAAAGTTAAAAAAAAATAAAAAAGTTAAAAAAATCTCTTGCATTGCAAAAAATTAAGACTATAATTCTGCCATCCGAAAAATGTCCACGGATAAGAGACCATCTATCCTTAAGCAAGAAGAGAAGTACTCAGACCAAGGCGATTTTCGGGAGCGTATGCCTTTTTCTTTTTGGTTGAAGGTGGAAGAAGCGTTCCTGCATTTCCTGTCGTATTGCTATGGTTTCGTCGGCATCGCCGGGGTAGCCGCGTATCTGGCTACGATCCGTGATTTACATGTGAGTAAAAAAATGAGTGCCAACCTCACGACATATTTTATTTGGACGATTACAACGGCAGTCACTTTTTTGTATAGCCTGTTTGTCGTCCGCGATTTACTATTCCAGGTAATTTCTGGACTAGGATTTTTCTTCTGCTTCCTTGTGCTCGCCCTGGTCGTCAAACTCCGCTATAGCATTCAAAAAATCGCCATCCATTCAGAAGAAGATCTGCCACCCGGGAATCCGACGATATAAAAGAGCTGTTTTTATAAAAAGCAAATGAAGTGGTTTAATAGCAGCACTATTTGCTACGTTACAAGCAGTTTTAACAAATATGACTAATAGTAAGGCTGCGACGGTAGAAGAATATTTACAGGGGCTTGCTCCGGAACAACGTGGAATATTGGAAACAGTGCGGAACGTTATACTTGATAATCTGCCAAAAGGATATGAAGAAAACATGAACTGGGGGATGATCAGCTACGAGATTCCACTCAGCCGCTATCCGACGACCTACAACAAAAAACCGCTCAGCTATGCTGCCTTGGCGGCGCAAAAGGATAGCTACTCACTTTATTTGATGTGCGCCTATACCGATGCGGAACAAAGAGAAAAATTGGAAAAAGCCTTCGAGCAAATCGAGAAAAAACCAAATATGGGCAAAAGCTGTATCCGCTTTAAAGCGGTAGAAGATATTCCGCTCGCTGCGATTGGGGAGCTGATCGCCTCGACCAGTGCAGAGGAGTATATTGAGATTTATGAAAAGGCACGAAAGAAATAAATGCAATTAGCAATCGGAAAAACAAATATCATTCTCAAAAATGCGTTACGTCTCTCTTAGGAGTATGTCAGAGGGGATGGAGAGGTCTCGCAGCGCTCAATCAAGCGGACGTCTTTTTTATCCTGTGTGTGCTCCTCTTTTTGCTTACTTGATCTCTTCCCAAAATTTTCTCAGTGATGCTTCTACGCCTTCAGCGTCGAAACCATATTTCTTGTACAAATCTGCAGTACTGCCACTTTCGCCAAAGCGAGTCATACCAATGCGACGGAGTTTGACGGGCGCCGCGTGCTCTGCCATTACTTCAGCAATCGCGCTGCCAAGGCCGTTTTTGATGCTATGGTCTTCTGCCGTTACAACGAGCTTCGTATCGATGATCTCACGCAAAACCCCATCGGTGTCGAGCGGTGAAATGCAACTGACATCAATCACTTTTACACCGATGCCATCTTCTTCTAACGCTTTCGCTGCGACCAATGCACTCGCGACCAACGGACCAGTGGCAAATACAGTGATGTGTTTTCCGTCGATGACTTTGCGCACCTTACCGATTTCAAATGTGGTTCCTTCTTCGTAGATGATCGGTACGTTGGCGCGGCCTACGCGCAAATACACCGGATGTTCACAGGCTGCTGCATAGCGCACGCAGGCTTTGGTTTCTTCGGCATCTGCCGGTTGGAGGACCACAACATTCGGCAATGCGCGCATCATGCCAATATCTTCGAGCGCCTGATGCGTAGCGCCATCTTCTCCGGTCAAGATTCCCGCGTGCGAGCCAACAAGTACGACTGGTTTTTCTGAAACGGCGACCGAGGTGCGAATCTGGTCGTATGCGCGACCGATGAGAAATGTAGCAAAGCTGCAGGCAAATGGTTTTTTACCGGCGATGGTAAAGCCAGCAGCAGTAGCGACGAGGTCTTGCTCTGAGATGCCGACATTAAATGCCCGCTCAGGGAATTCTTTTTCAAACTTAGCAGTTTTGGTAGATCCGCGTAAATCGGCATCGAGCACAACTATGTTTTCTTGCTCGTGACCGAGCTTAAGAATTTCTTCGCCAAAAGCGGAACGGGTTGCAATGCTCATTTCGTGTTTTCAAATTGATCAGTCAGTTCTTTCATCGCAGCTTCGAACTGTTCGTCGTTGGGGGCTTTGCCATGCCAGCCGACTTGGTTTTCCATAAAACTGACACCTTTGCCTTTTACCGTGTGGGCGACAATACACACCGGTTTGCCCGTGACCTCAACAGCCTGCTTCAGCGCTCCGTCGATTTGGGCAAAATCGTGCCCGTCGATTTCAATCGTTTCCCACTCAAAGGCGCGGAATTTCGCTGCTACATCACCGATCGGCATGATTTCGTCGGTCGGTCCGTCGATTTGCAAAGTATTGCGGTCGACGATTGCCACATAATTATCGATGCCGTATTTGGCAGAAGTCATCGCTGCCTCCCAAATATTCCCCTCTTGCAATTCGCCGTCACCATGGAGGGAAAAGACCTTATTCGGCTTTCCATCGATTTTCAGTGCCAAAGCAATACCATTGCTCACGCTCATGCCCTGGCCCAGTGGGCCACTAGCGATCTCGATACCAGGAATGAAGGTTTCGGGGTGCCCCTGCAACAAAGAATCGACTTGGCGAAGTGAGAAGAAGTTATCTTTTGAAAAGTATCCCAACTCTCCCAAAACCGCATACAGTGCCGGGCAACCGTGCCCCTTACTCATAATAAAATAATCGCGCCCATCCCAGTGTGAGTTCTTCGCATCGAACTCGATAAACCCGCCATGAAACAAGGTAGTCAGAATTTCTACCGTCGAAAAACTGCTCCCCGGGTGGCCAGATTGTGCGGCAAAAATCATCTTTAGTGCGTCGATGCGCACTTGCGCCGCCAAGTGTGGGAAGTTCGCGTTCATTGATTCCTATTTTGTCAGAAACCAGAAAAAACCGCAAATGCCAATTGCCGTTTTGGCGATGTTAAACTTTGTTGACTCGATTTATGCGCTGTACTTGAGCGAGGCTCTATGGTGCAGAGCATTCCTCCCTTGAGACAGGAGGGGCTGGGAGGAGTCGAATTGTTTTTAATCAACCTCCTTTAACTCTCCCCCTAAGTTAAGCGGAGAAGCTCCGCGCCAGCCTCCTCCGGCTTACTGTTTTTAGACTACTGATTGCGAGGGCAGACACGTAAGTCTGCCCTTACTTGCTACCTATTGGTTTCTTGCTGCCTCATTCTCGTGCTGCCAACTGGCCGCAAGCGCCACCCATTTTTTGCCCGTAAATCGCGCGGATGGTAGAAGTAATGTTGTAGTTTTCTTCTAGGTATTCCTGCAGCTTACGCACATCTTGCGTATGGGGTTTGGTGTAGCGCACCCGGCTGGGGCCCGGGTTCCAGGGGATGAAATTTACATGCGCACTGCGCCCACGCAGCAGTTCGCCTAGGGCATCCATTTGCTCTTGCGTATCATTCACACCCGGCAGTACAGTCCACTCGTAAAAAATTCGCCGCCCAGTTTTGGCGACAAATTCATCGAGCGCGGCAAACAGTTTTTTTAAAGGGAAGCCCTTATTTGTGGGAACGATCTCATCGCGGAGTTGATCGGTGGCAGCATGCAGCGAAACAGCCAGGTTTGGCAGCCGAGGCAGCTGAAGGAATTTCGGGATATTTGCCGCGATGCCCACGCTAGAAACGGTGATGTGGCGCACACCAAGGTTCATTGCTTCTGGTGATTCGAAGACCTCGATCGCCTTAGCAACATTGGCAAAGTTTAAGAGTGGCTCCCCCATTCCCATAAACACAATATTCCGCACACGGTACTCAGGCTCTGCTGTGGCAAGATTCCACTTTTCATCAGGATTATGCTTTTGCCAACGCTGCTTTAGGATGCGAGCAAAATACAGTGCTTGCTCAACGATTTCACGGTCAGTCAGATGGCGCGTAAAACCGAGCTTACCGGTAGAACAAAAGCTGCAATCTGCCGCGCAACCCACTTGGCTACTTACACAAACGGTATTTCGCCCGGCGTGTTTCATCAGCACTGCTTCAGCACGTTTTTTATCGGGGAACTCGATCAGTACTTTTTCGGTATCGGGCGATTCACGATGCGACACCACCCGAAAAGATTGGAATGGAATATCTCTCGTAAGCTGTTCTTTTAGTTCTTTCGGAAAGACGGAAACCTCATCGAAACCGGCAACAAACTCTTTACACAGCGCATGCGCCATCTGCTTGTTACGAAATTTCGGTTCGCCGTCGAGCCAGTCTTCAAAATACATTTTGAGATATCGATTATCGGATTGCGAGCATAGAAGTTTCTTGGGGAAATGTACATGGTATTGACAATATATCTTCTATCATTAAAATAAGCACGCCTATTCTATCTGATAATTGATGCACAATAAACCAGAGAGACCGCCTGCTCGTAATGAAATACCACAAGCCGGCCCGCTTGAATTACTTCGGGCATTACACCAGCAAAGTCTTCCTGCCAGAACCGGTAAGGGTTTTGATATGGATACGGGACCAAGCTCAGTATTTGCAAAAATTCTAGAAGCTGCGACGAAACGTACCGATTAAGAAGCCAAAGATGCAACGATGGTGCGCCAGCAATTTGGGCATCTGATGAAATAGTCTTCAAACACAACTGGACAAGAACAATAGTTAATGTAAAGATACAGTAACTTTTCCTTGTGCTTGGAATCACCACTCCTCCTTGCTGGCTACGCTGCGACAGACTTTTTGACCCCCGTTCGTGTTAGAGCACTTCGCAATTATTTCGGTTCGCTGCAAAGCGCATGGAGTTGCAATAATCTTGAAGATTTTACCATGGCGGGCATTCAGCGCCGTTCGGCAGAAAGTTTAATGGAGAAGAAAAATGCCGTGAATCCAGAACAGGTGCTCGCACAGATTGAAAAGGCGGGGGCGAAGATCATCTTTTTTGAGGATGAAGACTATCCGCAGCGCCTAAAGACTATTGATTCGCCACCCGCGATTTTGCTAGTACGCGGCACTTTGGCAGCAACAGATGGCATTTCGCTCTCTGTTGTCGGCACACGACGGGTTTCGGTTGCCGGTAGGCAGATGACAGAAAAACTCGTGCCAGAACTGGTGCATAGTGGCTTGGCGATTATTTCTGGCTTAGCGCGCGGCGTAGATGCTGTGGCGCACAAAGCGACGTTAAGTTCTGGGGGCAAGACTGTCGCTGTACTCGGGAATGGTATCGACCAGGTTTACCCGACAGAAAACCGTTCACTTGCGCAAAAGATCATCGAGAGTGGTGGGGCGATTATCTCGGAATTTGTTCCTGGTGTTCCGGCGAATGCATTTAACTTTCCGCGCCGTAATCGCATCGTCGCTGGTATCTCGCTGGGCACTTTGGTAATCGAAGGTGCAGAAAAAAGTGGCTCGCTCATCACCGCGCAGTTCGCACTCGAGCAAGGCCGCGAGGTATTTGCGGTTCCGGGCAGCCCCGCTTCACCGATGGCACTGGGTCCGAATCGAATCATACAAAGCGGTACCGCCAAACTGGTGATAGATGCGGAAGATATTTTGAACGAACTGCCGATCGAACTGACCCGTTCGCAAGAGCAGCTGCAACGTGCGGTACCAAGCGACCCGATTGAAAAAAGTATTTACGAACTCTTGAACGAAGAACCCCAACTATTTGACGAGATCGTACGTGATAGTGGCTTGCAACCGGCGCAATTCAGTGCCATGTTGACGATTTTGGAGATGAAAGGCTTTGCTGTGAATTATGGTGGGAACCGCTGGGCGAAAAAGGGGTAACTGACAAGTCTCAATTCATTCATGAAAGGCTTAATGGCGCGGAGCCCCTCCCCTGAGTTAGGGGGACTTGGAAGGGTTTGATCATTTCTTTGCCAGATTTGCTGTTTACTTTCATAATCAAAAATAAAGTGGTATAATTCACTGACTAAATACGAATACGTCCATGAATTATTTCGCCTTTCTTTCTATCGGGGTCTTTGCCGCATTGCTGTTTGTAATTGCTGCACACTACGACCCAAACAGTGAAGGATCACATGAGTACACTCCTAGTAGTGTGGTTGCTGCGATTAAATCAGACCAACAACAACGCGTATTGATCGCGCGCGAAAAACACGGCATCCATGTCGATGAAAGTGTCATCGCCCAGTGGGAGGGCAAAAAACTCAATCAATTTGCCAGTGTTCCTACCCCCGCACCAAAAGCGACGTATGCAGCAGCGCCAGAGCAGGAGACAGCTTTTACCGCCGATGCCTGGTATCAAGTCATGAAAGATCTTGTGGTCTCGATTTTTTCGACTGAGAAATGAGCAGCGCCATCACGACAAGTAAACGGGCATGGCATAAAGTCTGGGATTTTTTTGCACAGCCTTTTGGTGAGCGTGATTTTCCGCAAGTACCATGGAAGCCGAAAGACGCTATAGTCGTCGTGTTAGTTTCGACGTTACTGTTTTCGGTGCTGATCTTTGGTGGGTTCTTTGTGGGCGCAGAAATCGTGGATAAAGGGTGGGTTGAGACACCTAAATTACTGGAAGATTTAGGACTCGAAATGACAACAAAAGAAGCAATCGAGTTGGATATAATCGACGGTTTTGCCGTGATGTCACTCTTGCTCTACGAAAACATCTCGATTGCCATCATAGCAGGCATTTTTTTGCAGGTGTTTTTGCAGGTGTTTTTGCTCTACGCCTATTCGCGCTTCAAGTACGGCGTGCAGATGACCGCATTCGGCTTTCGCGCATTGCCCGTACGCATGCTGCTTGTCATGGTTGTGCTCTTGTTTGTGCTTAGCGTACTCATTCAAAACGGTGTACTAGCGTTTTACGCTTTTATGGGTATCGAAGATGCTGCCGGAAACGGTGGCGCCGAGCAGATGATCACTCAGGGGGCGGTGCCGTTGCCGGTTCTGTTTATTTTCGCCGGCATCGTTGCCCCCATATTGGAGGAAGTGATTTTTCGCGGCTTCTTTTTGGCAGGGAGTCTGCAAAAATCCCGCGCTATTACGGCGCTAGTCTATTCGGCGATTTTTTTCGCTATTGCGCACTTAAACCCTTCGCTGTTTTTTGCCAGTCCAGAAGAAGGCATGGCACTTACCTTGCCAAGCATTGCCGAACTTGGCTCAGCCATGATTTTGATGCCGATTTACTTTTTGCTAGGGATATTGCTCGGGTTTTCGTTTCTCAAGACCCGTTCGTTGTATCCGGGAATTGTGTTTCATATGGTCAATAACACGGCGGCACTCATGTTGCTCTTGAATAGTTTGAAACACGCCAGTTGAAGAGCAGACTCCCTACTCCTAATTGCTGATTGCAAATTGCTATTTCCCCTTGCGCTTCTTTAGCGAACCCCTACACTATATAAATGCCATTCCCTTGCGAAAATGATAGAGCTCGTCATCTGGTTCGGTATTCTTAATATCATCTCGTTCGTCTTTTATTTTGTCGTACTGATGCGCGTGAGTGGCCATGTACGGCCGTATCATTTTCATGAAACGCGCGAAACAAAGCTCTTTGGCTTTATGACCATCCGCTATATTTTTTTCGCCTATTTCATTTGCCTGCTTATCTCACTTCTGGTGCAGATCTTTTTGATCTTTCCTTTTGCATGAGAATCGCTCCCGCCTCAGAATCGCCCGACCACTCGCATATCGACTTCACCCATGTCGATGAAAAATGCCTGCTCTTTTTTCGCCGCCACGGAATCTATTTGTTTTTCATCCTTACCCGCTATTGGCTGTTTGCTATGGTCACGCTGATCGGCATTATCTTCATTCAGCGTTTGGTAGCCAACGCCGGTGGCTATGGTATTTTGGCATCGAGTGAATTTTTAATGGTGGTGATGGCGTATTTGCTGATTATTATCCACGCCTTCTTTTTGACCTGCATCAACTACTTCCTCGACTTCATCATGGTGACCAATAAACGCGTGATCGAGGTGCATAAATCGGTGTTTTTGCGTGAAGAGATGAACGAGATCCCTTTTGATTTTATCCGTGCGATCCATCACGAAAAACGTGGGATTCTCGCTAATGTTCTGAATTTCGGCATGCTCAATATCGAGAGTAATGTGTATCAGCGGATTTCGATGCACTTTATTCCCAAGTCAGACAGAAAAGCGACCAAGATCAGCGAGATTCACGGCGACTATATCGGGATTCCGGAACGCGCCAGCCATCGCGAAGAAAATGACTAAAACAAAAAATCCCGAATCAGATCGAGCTTAATGCTATATTGCCCGTCGCCAAAATATCCGGCGATAGTAATGACATATTTTCCGTCTGTTTGCGGCGTGTAGATGATTTCGCGAGGATGGTTTTCTACATCAATCGTACGCACCACTCTGCCTTGCGGGTCGAGAATACGCACGCGCAACCATACTTCGCGCTCGGGTTCGATATTTAGTCGCACCGGTTCGTTCGCAGAGCCGAAAAACGCAAAACGCCGCTGCACACCGACAGCACTTCTTTCGAAGCGATTGATGCCAAAGCGCAGTGGCGACTCGCTCGATGAATTGGGCAGCGTACGCGTCAGCACATTTTTAAAGCGGATATCGTATTTGCCATAGCCGAAATAACCGAGGAGTAATATGTAATAATCACCGTCGTACGGAGGCGCAAAAGTAACTTCACGCTTGTTCGTCTCGACATCGGCCTGCAGCAACACTTGATTCGCAGAATTATTGAGGATTTTGAAGCGATACCAGAGATTGCCTTTCTTATTGAGCGTAAAGCGCACGGGGTTGTTTTCTTTCGCAGAAAACCACAAATACTGATACGACTCGACCGCAAGCGGCCCCGAACTGTAGCGCCCTTGCGGAAGATGGAGTAATGTGGAATCTGCCGATGCGGTTATAGGAAGCAGAAGCAATATGAGAGAAGCGACAATGCCAACGGATTTTTGCAAAAGTGTACTCATGGCTCTAAAAAGTTAGTAATTATATTTAACAATACTTTTTTATTAATGCAAGATAAAAGTAGGGTCATTCCGTTTGACTGAAATCTGGTGCTCTTTCTGCAAACTATCATCCGTGTTGTCGGTGAGATTGTGGAGAGGAAACAGGAATCTTTCATGTGCAACGAATATCAGCCACCAATATCAGCTTGCAACAAATCCGATGCATCGGGTAGTATCTTTTGGCTGTTTCTTCAGCTCGAAGTACAGTGTCGAACATTGAAAGCGCAATTCTGCGCGCCAGGGTGAGTAGCTCAGTGGTAGAGCAGTGGCCTTTTAAGCCATTGGCCGTGGGTTCGAATCCCACCTCACCCACCACGCTTTGCTTTGCGACGAGCAACGAGTCAAAAATAGAAGCGTGCCCTGAGTTTGCCAAAGGGCAACAAAAATGCGCCGCCATCGTCTAGTGGTTAGGACGCCGGGTTCTCATCCCGGTAACAGGGGTTCGATTCCCCTTGGCGGTACCACTTTTGCGTATTATTCTTCCCTCCCGAATAAGCTCGATATCACAAATGCGATCGCCGGTAACGAAAACCAGATTGCGTAATTACTAATCATAATCTGCACCATGCGGCTGCCTTCAGATATCTCTTGAATCGGATTAGCGGCGAAAAAGCTAGAAGCGGAGATTAACGAAGCACCCGAAATATAAACGAGAATCGTAGAAATGATGAGGCCCGCCGAAAGCACGCCATACGAAAATACCATCATCATACGCATGATGGGCGATTTTTCTTCGGCGATGACAATATCAAAAGCGCCACGCGTGGTAAGTGCCACCGTCAGCAAAACGAAAATCGTGATTTTCGCGAGGATAATCGCCTTGTTTTCAGATGGAATATTGATGAGGCCCGAAGCGGCCGTTCCGCCGGCAATCATGCGTTGCAGTAGATTTCCAACCGCGTCACTCGCCAAAATCGCCACATACGAGCTGAGGATTACTTTAATCGTCTGATCTTTACCGATCATCACGCTATACGCGACGATAATGAAGAAAAATACCAGTATAAAGAGGTCCCAGGTGAGATTGATTTCCATGTTGCGGGAAGAGAAAGCGAAATTGCTTTAACCGCGAGGTGTATGTGCAAACGAGGCAAAGGATTGGAGCGGGTAACGGGACTCGAACCCGTGCAACCGGCTTGGAAGGCCGGGGCTCTAGCCAACTGAGCTATACCCGCTTGCGCTCTGTGCACACAAGTGATTCTTGCATGGAGAACGGTTTTTTGCAATGGGTTTTGTTTTCTCTGAATCTGCCCAAACTGCTTATGTCTTTTTTTTAAAAAGCGTATGCACTGCCCCAGCTTTTGCTGGAGTTGCTGTCGAGAGTGCAAGAAAAACTTCGAGCTTCTCTTATTGTATTTGCAATATCAACACCTGTTCCTTCGAGTGATTCGACAAATCCCCGTAGATTATGATCAGGATTGAGTCTTTCTATAATGACGTGATAACAATTTGGAATAAAGGTTTTTGTGATTCTGACTGTAACCTCTTCACCCACACCACGCATGTCACATACACCCAAAATATCTCTACCCACCTCTGGTAGTGTTTGTGTATTCCTTTCTAACCAGGAGCCAGTCGGCTTGTCTTTTTCTTGAAAGCTCATAGGTGCACATCGTAAAAAAACATCAACAATACTCTCCGCAAGTGCCTTGGCTGCAAGACACCTCGGGAAGTGCTGGATGAGGCACAACAAAAAGACCACCCTGATGAATGCAAGTGTTGCGATTATCCCTTTAGTCCAGGAAAGAAGAGGTAAATTATCTACAAATATTTATTATTTATTAGTCAACTATTTATGGAACGGAATTCCACGCACAATCGTAAATCCGCGAAAGAGTTGTTCGAGCAGCATGACGCGCGCCAGGTCTTGTGTGAACGTCATCTTACCGAGTGAAATAGCATCCGCCTCTTGTAATAAGGATTTATGGATGCCAAGTGCCCCGCCAATGATAATTACGATATCTCTGGCATCTTCTTCCCACTTTTGTATTTGCTCGGCAAATTGTTCGGAATCATTCGTTCTCCCAGATTTATCAAGGCAGATGATTCGCGTTCCAAGAGGAATTTTCGCGCGAATAGTTTCTGCTTCGCGCTGACGGATGACATCGTCATTACTGTTTTTCACGATCGGTTCTTCTTTCACTTCGATAATAGAAAAATCGCAGAACTTGCCAATACGTGCAGCAAATTCAGCCTGCGCTACGGCAAAAAACGGCTGTTTCATTTTGCCGGGCGTGAGAAGTATGATTTTCATAGTCTGATTCTGCGCGAGAAACGGTTGGCGAAACAAGAAAAATGGGGCAAAATCCGCATGATATTTTTTGGTGCATGTCATTTCGCAATACGATTTTAGCTTCGAATGGACATTTTGGCGACTACGGCGGCATGTACGTGAGCGAAATGCTGCTGCCGATTATGCAAGAGCTCTCAGCGGCTTTTGAAGAAGCGCGAGCGGATTCAGAATTTTTAGCGGAGTTAAAGCGCCTACAGCAAAATTATACAGGGCGCCCAACGCCGCTGCACTATGCCGAGAATCTGACCAAACAAGTCGGCGGAGCGCGCATCTACTTGAAAAATGAAGGCCTCGTACACACCGGCGCGCATAAGATGAACCACTGTCTTGGGCAAGGGTTGCTCGCCAAACGGATAGGAAAAACGCGCATCATCGCCGAAACGGGTGCCGGCCAGCATGGGCTCGCAACCTCGACCATGTGTGCCATGCTCGGCTTGGAATGTGTGGTGTACATGGGGGCAAAAGATGTAGAGCGCCAACGCCCGAATGTGTTTTGGATGGAAAACCTGGGTGCAACCGTAGAGCCGGTGAATGCCGGTAGCCAAACGCTCAGAGATGCCATCAATCAGGCACTGCGCGACCTCGTTAGCAATCCATACGACACCTACTATTTGCTCGGTACGGTTTGCGGGTCACATCCGTACCCCAAGATGAATGCTGTCTTTCAATCCGTGATTTCGGAAGAATTGGTGGAACAGTTTCCGCAGATCAGCGGCAACAAACTGCCCGATGCGGTAGTGGCGTGCGTGGGTGGCGGCAGCAATGCGATCGGTGCATTTTTCCATTATTTAGATGAACCAGACGTAAGACTAGTGGGAGTAGAGGCCGGCGGGCGCGGCGTAAATGGGAACGAGCACGCGGCGCGTTTTGTGGAAGGCGAACACGGTGGCTCGGTAGGCATTTCGGCGGGCATGAAATCGGTGTTTTTGCAAAACGAAGATGGCCAGATGCAAGACACTCACTCGATATCGGCAGGCTTAGATTACACTGGTGTTTCGCCGATCCACGCCTGGCTGAAGGATGAAAGTCGCATCGATTACACCTATGCGACAGATGATCAGACCATGGAAGGCTGGAAAATGCTGACCAAAACCGAGGGAATAATTCCCGCGCTCGAATCGGCGCATGCGGTAGCAACAGGAATCGAAATCGCAAAAGAAATGAGCCCGGAGCAAACGGTGATCATCAATGTTTCTGGCCGAGGCGATAAAGATCTTTTTATCACTAGCAAAGCCATTGGCGACGAAAAGTTCACCGACTTTTTGCGCGAACAAGTAAAATAAATAGCTTTCCCCCTGTCGCAGACCCTGCCTGCCCCGAGCATGGTCGAGGGGAGCTTGCCGAAAGGAGTTAGGGGGAAGTGAAGAGGGTTTGCGATTGTTCTCCCCCTGAGCTAGGGGGAGTCAGAGGGGGTCGGATCAATCAACATATCAAAAACATTATGCCAACTAAAGTAGAAATCGACGACCTTATCCGCAGCAAACGGCGCACGATAGCGCTAGAAATAACGGAAGATGCCCGGCTTGTAGTGCGCGCTCCATGCCTGGTACCGCGTGCGATGATCGACCATTTCTTACGCGAAAAACACCACTGGGTACAAAAGAAAAAAGCGGAGATGATGGAACGTCTACAATCAAAAACCATGAGAACATACGGAAACGATGATGAGTTTTTGCTCTTTGGCGAGCAGATTCCGCTCACCATCGATTATGCGTCAAACGGAAAACTCTTACTCGACAACGGCAGATTTATACTTTCAGCGCGAGAGCTGGGTAATCCCGAAAAAGCATTCGAAACCTGGTACCGCGAGACAGCTCGCGAATATCTAATGGAACGTACTGTCAACTTTGCCAGAACACATGGCTTCCGGTTCGCAAAATTCCGCTTGAGCAGTGCCAAAAAACGCTGGGGTTCGTGCAGCAGCAAGGGAACAATCAGTCTTTCGTGGCGACTCATCATGGCTCCGCCGCATGTCATCGATTATGTCATCGTGCACGAACTCGCGCACTTAAAGCACTTCAACCATTCGTCGAGATTTTGGAGTCTGGTGGAGTCGATACTACCGAATTATAGCGCGGCACGAAAATGGCTTAAGCAAGAGGGTCATGCGCTTTGCTTGTGATTATTGTACCGGATGAATGTTTTTTTGGGTAAAACACCCGTATTTGGGTTATTTGAGCAAAACGGTGTAAACCGCTCTTAATTTTCGCAAAATGTCACAAATCGATATAACTTTCGCTATTTTCGCAAATAATCAAGCGGCTTCAACATTGGGCAATAACGCTTCGATATCGCGCAGCATTCTCTGAAGAAAAGTTTTGAGCTTTTGCCTAACTCTGCGCCTTTCTGAACTCTTGCTCGATTCGCCATATTTTTCTTGTAATTCTTTTTGTGTCGATTCCAACGCCGCGATGGCCTCTGTGAAATTGTCCGCTATGTCTTCACACACCTGTGCGAGTTCGCTAGATTCCGGTGTTTCGCCTGACTGACGTACATACTTACTGTTAGCTGCTTCCCAATGCACCCAACACATTTTTCTGTTTCGTCAGAGATCTTATTGTGAGGTACTGTTCCGGATTTTGGACCTCGCTTTTTGGGCAGAAGATTTTTGTCCGAACTGAAGATACCGGCTCTTCCATTTCCGTATGGTAACACTGCTGACACCAAGGATCTCTTGTACCTCTTTTTGCTTCATCTCTTTGAAAATGACCTTCTTGATACAAAAATTCACGGGCAGAGACTTGCCTGTCGGAGAAGTGTGGTCACAGGAAGAAAAAAAGAAAGAATCTATTCTCTTCCTTTGAAAGAAAAAGGGGGACCTAATTGCTGCAATTGGAACAATATTTGTCAATGCTAAATACAAAAAGAGGTGCTCAACGCACCTCTTGATGACTGTTTGCTTACTCACTGCAACTTGTTAGACTTTCGCCAAAGCGCCTTTTTTGGCGGACTTCTTCTTGGCAGCTTTTTTCGGCTGCGAGATTTTGACCTTCAGCTCTTTTTTGCCTTTCGCTTTATCGATTTCTACTTTAAGGCCGGCAGTATCTTCGTATTGCAAAAGTTCACTGGCGATCTGGTCTTCGACAATATCAGATATCACGCGGCGGATCTTACGTGCGCCAGTTTTTTGGTCGAACCCTTGTTCGGCAAGATGGGTAATCGCACTAGGGGTGAAGCTGAGTGAGATTTCTTTTTCTTGTAAGCGTTCATTGAGTTCGCCCAATTTCATTTTAACGATTTTCTTGATCGATTCAGCCGTAAGTGGGCGAAAGACAATCACCGAGTCGAGGCGCCCGAGAAATTCGGGGCGAAAGTGGCGGCGCAGTTCTTCCATCACAAAGCCTTTTTTATCTTCAAATTCGTTTTCGGCTTTTTCGAGGCCTTGACCCGAAGTGCTAAAACCGATTTTTACAGCTTCTTCGGTCAAAGATTCGGCGCCAAGGTTACACGTCATCACGATGATAGTGTTGCTAAAGTTCACGCGGCGGCCTTTCGCATCGGTCAGCTCACCATCTTCAAGAATCTGCAGAAGGACGTTTTGGAAGTCGGGATGCGCTTTTTCGATTTCGTCGAACAGAACGATCGAGAATGGTTTACGACGAACGGATTCTGTTAATTGCCCGCCATCTTCGTGCCCCACGTAACCGGCAGTAGCTCCAACCAAACGTGAAACATTGTGTCGTTCCATAAACTCACTCATGTCGATTTTTACCAAACTGTCGCGGCTTCCAAAGATCTCTTCGGCTAAAACGCGCACGAGTTCGGTCTTCCCTACTCCGGTGGGGCCCATAAAAAGAAAACTGCCCACTGGGCGGCGCGTATCAGAGATTCCGGTACGGCTGCGGCGGATACTGCGAGAGATTTCAGAAATGGCTTCATCTTGACTGATCACCCGTTTACTAAGGTTTTTCTCAAGGGAAAGTAGTTTTTCACGTTCGCTTTTCACGAGGCGGGCAACGGGAATCTGAGTAATGCGCGCCACGGTTTCGGCAATGTCTTGCGCAGTGATGGGCACTGGCGGCGTACTCGGTTTTTTAGCAGTGCGGATATCGCTGATGCGCTCACGTAAGCGCTCTTCTTCTTTTTTCCACTCAAGGGCTTTTTCATAGTTTTGATTCTTCACCGCTTCTTCTTTTTTGCGCGTAATCTTGATGATCTGCTCATCAATTTTTTGGATTTCGTCGCTGTGGCTTTGGCTGCGGCCACCTTTTTTTGCGCAGGCTTCATCGACCAGGTCGATAGCTTTGTCTGGCAAAAAGCGGTCGGCAATAAAGCGTTTCGATAAATTGACGGCTTCGATAATCGTCTCATCAGAAATATCGACATGATGGAATTCTTCAAAACCGGCAGCAACGCCGCGCATAATCGTAATGGCGTCTTCGACGGAAGGCTCTTCGACCGTAATCGACTGAAAACGGCGTTCGAGCGCTTTATCTTTTTCGATGTGTTTGCGGTATTCGTCGTAGGTGGTTGCGCCGATCACTTGAATGCGTCCGCGTGAAAGCGCGGGCTTGAGGATATTAGCGGCATCGAGCGAACCCTCGGCAGAACCGGCACCGACCACCGTGTGCATCTCGTCGATAAAGAGCACTACTTCACCTTCAGATTCGACCAGCTCTTCGATCACTTCTTTGAGGCGCTCTTCAAATTCACCACGATATTTGGTGCCAGCGACCAAACTGCCCATATCGAGCGAAAGGATGCGCTTTCCAAGCAGGGAGTCAGGCACCGCACCGCGCTCGATGCGCTGCACAAGCCCTTCGACGATGGCGGTTTTTCCGACACCTGGCTCACCGACGAGTACGGGGTTGTTCTTCGTTTTGCGGTTGAGGATGGTAATCATGCGTTCAATCTCGCCATCACGACCGATAACTGGATCGAGCTTGCCGCTGCGGCATTCGTCAGAGAGGTCGGTCGAGAAAAAGTCGAGCGCAGGAGTGTCGGACTCTTCTTCTTCGGGACGTTTTTTGTGCTGATAGCCATCGGCAAACTCTTCGCCAGGCTTCATGCCGGCAAGGGCGCCCTGCAAACCAGAAAGTAAGCCTTCAAGCGTTTGGATCATGTTCTCTGGCGGCCGTCCGTTGCGACCTCCTTCTGAAATCTGGGTGAATATCTCTTCGAGTTGCCGGCGCAGATCGCCGGTGTTGAGTTGCATTTTTTTTAGAATCTGACTGCCGGCGCAGTTTTCGTGCTCGAGCATCGAAAACAGTAAATGTTCGACGCCGACAAATTGATGGCGGAATTGGAAAGACATTTTGATCGCGCCTTCGAGAACTTTTTTCAGCTCGAGTGACAGACCACCTTCGCGACCCGGCTCGGGCGTTTCGTGGCTTTCTGCGACCAGTGGTTCAATCACCTGTTCGGCGATTCCCACGCGAACCAAAAGGGAGTATGCGAGTGTCTTTTTCTGCTGCAGAATACCAATCAACAAATGATGCGTGCCGATGGCTTCAGAGCGCAAACGCCGTGCTTCGGCTTCAGCCGTCTTGAGCGCTGCTTGAGCCTCTGGAGTAAATCGTTCGAATGGAGTGTTGGACATAAAATCAAGTAAAAAAGAATCTGCCGACGTTTCTATCTTTGAGCCATTTTCTAAAACTCACCACATTGTGCCAGAAGCGGCAAAAAAAAGAAAGTCAAACTCGTCGTGCAAATTGTAGCAAACTCTGCAAAAATGAAAGCACATTTCTCTTCCACTGCCCGTGGAAAAACTTGAAGCCGTGCTCTCGAAGGCAAAACAGTCTGTGCCTCGTTTTGTCGAGCAAGAGTTTCGTGACCTCTGTCAATATGCCGAAAAGCATAGCGCCGACATCACGACCATCAACCGAAAACCGCTGCTTGAAAACCTTTTGTGCGTGGTAGAGGTATTGCTCGACTTCAATCCAGATCCACAAATGCTGCAAGCCACCATGCTCTATCACTTACCACAGAGCAAAAAGGGCACGAGGTTATCTGATAAACTTGATGATGATGTGTTGGAGTTGGTAGAAAACCTGCGCAAGATCAGTGGCGTAAAAGCCAAAAAAGACGAAGATCAGATAGCAGCGCTGCGCAAAATGTTTGTTGCCATGGCGAAAGACATCCGCGTGGTGATGATTCTACTTGCCGAAAGATTGTGCATGATGCGTTCGCTAGATTTTTTCCCGGCCAGTGAGCAGAAAGAGATGGCACGCGAAACCTTGTATATTTATGCCCCTATTGCCGGAAGATTGGGTGTGTATGCCCTCAAGGCACCACTCGAAGACATCTCGTTCTATTATTTGCATCCAGAGGAGTATCACCAGATCAGTGAACAGTTGATCCGTGTTGAAGTGTATCGCGACCGAATTATCCGCAACGCACAAAAGCGACTGCAAATGCTGTTAAAATATAATACGATTAAAGGCCGCGTCGCCGGGCGCATCAAGCATATTTACAGCCTGTACAAAAAGATGTTTAAAAAAGGCGAGGATTCAATCGATGCCGTCTATGACATATTTGCCATGCGCATTGTCGTTACTTCGGTAACCGAGTGTTACGCGGTGCTGGGGATTTTGCACGAGCATTTTGTGCCGCTTTCGGGACGGTTTAAGGATTATATTGCTGTGCCAAAAGCTAATGGATACAGAAGTTTGCACACCACGGTCATCGGGCTTTCGGGAATTACCAAGCGTACAGTGCCGATCGAAGTGCAGATCCGCACTGAAGAGATGAATTTAGAAGCGGAGTTCGGTGTTGCTGCGCACTGGCAGTACAAAGAAGAAGGCATAACAAAATCTTTTCCCGCTCCAGAAAAAACCGAGGATTGGATGGATGAACTTTTGCAGATGGAAATCAGCTTGGCAGAAAATCCGGATTTTATGCAGGGGCATTCTGAACACGAACTGTTCGACCGTGTCTTCGCCCTAACGCCAGGCGGAGACGTTATCGACCTGCCCATTAACGCCACCCCGATTGACTTTGCTTTTGCGATTCACTCCGATCTAGGCCTGCACATCCGCGTTGCCAAAGCGAACGGCAAGAGTGTGCCGCTCAATTACATCATCAATAATGGTGATGTGGTTGAGATCGTAACGAATAAACAGGTGCAGCCAAGCCAAGCCTGGGTAACGATGTGTGTAACAAACAAAGCCAAGAACAAACTCAAGGCTCATTTTCGCGAAAAGGATAGTGGCGTTCTCTTGCGTGAAGGAAAAGCCCTGCTTAACCGCTATCTTTCGCGCTTTGGCTATAACGAGCTCGATCAGAATCTGAGCGTACTCCGCGAGTACAACGGCAAGCGCCGCACCAAAAAAGAACGCGAAGAGTTGCTGCTTAAGGTCGGGAATGGATCACTCAGCCCCTCGGCAGTGATCAAAGGCATCAGCGAAATCAAAACGCCGGTCACGCATCAACCAAAAAAAGCCAAGACTGCAGCCACGAAAGCAAAAGTTGGTGTGCCAAAACTTATCATCGGTGAACGGGCAGATGTGCCATATCGCATGGCAGAATGCTGTAAACCAAAAACTGGCGACCTGCTGTTTGGCTATGTTACCCGCGGCACTCATGTGACGATTCACCGGCTCGATTGCCACACGCGAGGAAAGCTTGATTCGAAACGCTTTTTAGAAGCGTATTACGAAGGGTATGAGCCCAAGCAGCGAGTGACTCTGGAAATCTCCCGTGGGCTGGACCGTGTGGGTTTTGTGCGCGATGTCACCGATGTGCTCGCCGGACACGGTGCCAATATCTCGAATTTCGCCTTCCGTCAGCGTTCGGCGTTCTCGGCGATTCTCAGCATCGAGATCGAGATCGAGGATATCGATCATCTGGTGCGCGTTACGAACGAACTGGAGCACGTAGAAGGGGTTGAGAAGATCGAGCAAACCCGGTAGCTGCACCCGTAGTCACATAGGAATTCTTGTTTACAATCGATGAGATTGAGAAGGTTTTGTTAATATAAGCAATACTGATTGTGCCATTTAAAAAATGCAAATTGATTTCACTTAACCCCTGAATTATTATTTGCATGGCAACCTTATAGATTTTACAATTTAAAAAATAATTGACATAGTATTGCTTATACTATAATTTTAAAATCTGTTGTATCACTATGCATACTTTTCGAAATTCGTAAATGAACAATATGCAGTTATCTGACCCCGAGTGTCGCACAGCTGCAGAATCTGCAGTAAATAGATTAGTTACAGAATACCATGCAGGTACACTGGTAGATATCCATGATCAACCAGTCAACCCGCACGACAATGAGGTAAACAGAGTGTTGTTTCTGTCTGTTGGGGGGACTGCACTATCGGCTAAAAATACAGATGGAAGGCGTGATTCATCTGTACCTCTAGCTGAAGGTATCAAGCATTTAAATCTCGCGCAGGGGCCAGCCGGAGAGCAGGTCATACCTTGTGAGTTGTTCAACGCAGACTCATCTCATTTTAAAGTTCCACAGTGGCGTTTAATGGCAGAGAGTATTGCTGAGATAAGAAAGAAGATCCCTCACGGAATTAAAGGTGTTATACTCTTACATGGAACTGACACACTAGCCCTTGGAACAAAATACATACCCTATATGCTAGGCAGAGGGTTCAACAAACCGTTAGTTTTTGTTGGCACACAACATAGCATAATGAGTGGCTTACAAGAGCCGGGCTATAAAATAAGAAATGCGATTCATGCAACTATAGCTGCCGCCAGAGAAGGTGTTGCTGATTATATGACGGCATCCCACACGAAACTATTTTCTGCATTGCAAACTCAAAAAAGAACTGCCGTTGGTGACGAGATTTTTGGACCATACAATGGAGAGGTCTTTGTGGATTTCGGTGCCAACTCTGACCACGAGTCTTGGATATTTGCAGGTGCTCGTAGGCGCGACGAATTTATTGAGTTTGATCCATTTACAGATTTAAAGGGAAGTGATTCGGATATATTAAACCTAAATACCGTGACCCTCGGTGGTGATATGGTAGCGAAGCTGCTGAGACAAACAAGAGGTGCCGTGTTAGACCTCTATGGTAGTTCTACTCAACACCCTGCTATAGTTGACGTTGTAAATGCGTACTTTAGAGCAGGCAAGCCCATAGTCTTGGGGGCACCATTTTTGGATGCCGTAAGACCAGTCGGATTTTACGAAGTAGGACATGGACTGGAGCAACAACCCCATTTGAATGCGACTTTTGAAGCACTAGCGGCAAAAATACACTGGGCATCCAATCTTGCAATAAGAGAATACCTGAGGACAAATCCTGAAGCTGAGCAGCCCCGAAAGGATTCCGAATATGGTTTAGTGTATGCTCCTGATGTCCTTACGCGTATATGTGAAATGATGAAGCGGCAATATCTTGGTGAACTTGTCGAGAACATCGAACCCTGCAGAAATGGAGCTAGATCAAACTAGAGCACTTATCCCACATCGACAAACATCGCCGCTTTTTCATCTTTGGCGACCTGGTCATGCGGCCAGACGCGGCCGTTCATCGTTATATAGACGCCTGGCTCCAGGAGCTGTACGGCTGAAAGAGCGGCGCCAAAGCTGAACAGAGCGTCGCTTTTTGTAAGCTCATAAGGGAGTAGGGCACCAAAGAGTACAATCGTCTTACCGCCCGTAAACTGGGCATTGATTTCTTTTGCCGTCTGAATCATGGTGCTCGTACCATGCATGATCATGATGTGATGCGAAAGCGATTCACGACAAGCACGAGCTATCCGCGCCCGATCGGGGGTCTCCATGTCAAGCGAGTCACGCATGAATAAAAAGCGCACGTTGAGGTTTACCGTGGAGGAGATACGGGCATTCGCAATCAGCTCGTTTATATGCGTTTTTTCAAAATCAAAGACTTCGCGTTCGGGGAAGTACGTCTTGTCTATGGTCCCTCCACAGATGAAGATGTCAATTACCGGTGTGGGCATAGGGCAGAAGAAAAGAAACTGCATGATGAAACATAGAGTAAGAACAATTTTTACAAAAAGCAAGGTAAAACATGTTGCATCCTTTCCTTTTTGAGTGATTTGTGCATAGAATGCTGAGCTAGTTTAAATGACACATGCATGTTTCATTGAATGCTCTGTTAAAGGCTATGCAGGAAAGTAAAATGCGCTTTGATGAGAAGCGGGTGAAGGAAGCTTTTGCATTGACAAAAAGAATGCACCAAGGGCAAAAACGTCTTACCGGAGAGGCCTATTATAAGCATCCACTTGCGGTTGCCATCATGCTTGCCCAGTGGGGTGCCGACCAGGACACTGTCATCGTAGCGCTTTTGCATGATGTGGTAGAAGACACAGAACAGTCCATCGGTGAAGTGGAAGAAAAATTTGGGACAGATATCAGCAATCTGGTATTCGGTGTTACTAAAATATCGAAAGGCGCATTACGCGACAAAGACCTAGACCGCTCGATCGAGTCGCTCAGGCGGTGGTTTGAGATCATGCAAAGCGATGTGCGAGTAGCGATCATCAAGCTCTTCGATCGCTGGCACAATATGCAGACACTCTATGCCCATCACGATAAGAAAAAACAAAAGGAAATCGCTCAAGAGACTCTAGACATCTATGCTCGCATCGCTAAAAAACTTTCGATGTATGAGCTGGCTATCGAGCTTGAGAATCTGGCCCTGCCCTACATCAGTCCACGCCAGCACAAAGAGCTGCGTCACATACAACGTCACCACACATTGCAAGGTGAACGCATAGCGAACCACGTCAGGCGACAGTTGATTGCGTATGACTATCGAAACAAGATCGAATCACTGGATTTCACCGAAGTCTCACTCGGCACTTTGTACAGCGACCAAATTCATAAAAAAGACAATCTGCGTGGGAATCTCCCATTTGCGTATACGATCATAACCCCGACCATAGAGGACTGCTACTACATACTCTTTCTCGTCCATAACATCTGGAAAGTAAAAGAAGAGAGTGTATGCGACTATATTAGCACGCCTAGCGCGACCAGGTACCAGGGCCTACATACTACGGTCTTGTTTGGCGAGGGCATCGATATTCAGTTTAAGATCCGCACGCAGGAAATGCAGAACTATTATCTGAAAGGCATCACGCGCTTCTGCTTCACCCATCGCGGCATAGAGAAGAATTTTCCTTGGATCAGGAATCTTTCGTATGTCACTAAGATCGATAAAGGTCATAGCAACCGCTTTTTCGAGAAACTTAAAAGTGATGTACTCGGTGAGTATATCTTCGTCTACACAATCATGGACGAACCCTTCCTCCTGCCCAAAAGGGCAACCATGCTCGATGCCGCCTTTTACATTTATGGTGAGCATGCTTTCCACCTGAAGAAAGCATTCATAAACGGCGAGGAAGTCAAACCTAACAGGCGTCTTTCGGCGAAAGCGATCGTACATTTTGAATTCCAAAAAAAACTAGCGCAAACCAATGAGTGGCCGGAGTCTGTGGTTACTGCTCTCGGGGTATCGATGCTCATGAAAAAAACAGGGGTCAAAAAAAGGTGCGCCAAGAAAAAGGGGTGACTTGCACCTTATCACCGCGTTTCGCTATAACATCAGGATTCCTAGCCAAAAGAGAACCACATTCGCTCCTTTTTGGCTCGGTCTCTGGAGCGATTGATGAGCAATTCATCAATAACATTCCGCGCGACATCCTTTCACGCTAAAATTTAGTCTCCAAAAATCACTGCATTCTTCATTGCTCCTTCGTAAAGGTTTTTTTTGCTGGGCAGACCCGAACTATCAATATAATCAGTGTTGACAAAATCGACCCCGATACCCACCCCGAAGCGCTGGATATCATTCCCGGCATCGGTCGTCTTGTGCGTTTCATTGACAGTGTTTTCAAAATGAGTACTGATTTCATAACACAGCCCAGCATTTCCACTGGTCGGATCATCCGAAGCACCATAGGTATAATTGAACGCTCAGCATGGGCCGCCCTCTTCGCATTCGTTGGCGCTTATTACCGGGGCAGAACCGCCTGTGTCTTCATCGAAGCATTCGTCCTGGTAGTCGAGCTTTTCGTTGGCAATACCAGAGAGCGCCTTGGTAGAAACGGTCAGGGTTTGTGGGTTTTCAGGGTTGCCCAAAGGGTGGTGGCAGAAGGTGACCTTTTGATTTCCTGAACAGCCACTAGGTAACACCAGCGCAATAATGCTGACAGTGGTCAAAGACACGTGACAGCGATTGTGGATATTTGTTGTTATTTCTCCAGTTTCAATATTTTATTATAGCGAATAATAAGGAAGCAAGGAGATGCACGATTCCAGCGATTGCACATCACTCGAAGAAACGGATTAGGGCCGTCTCGATTGCTTTGGAACGTCGTTATGAGGATGTCCTTAGAAAACCAAAAATCGCCCCGATTTTGCGAGGGTTGACGCCGCAATCTTGATAATAAACAACATAATCTCTACCCTCTCCAACCCCCTATGCCTTCGACAAAGCTCAGGGGGGCAAAGGGAGAGCAATCACAGTTACTTCTTTTCCGTAATTCCCAGCTTCTTAAGCAGAGCATCGGGTTTTGGCGGATGACCGACAAAATCGATAAAGAGCTCAAGCCCGTCTTTTGAAGTACCAGGCGCAAGAATCTTTTCATGATATTGTCTGCCAATTTTTGGATTTAAAATGCCCGCTTTTTTAAATATTTCAAATACTTCGGCCTCCAAAATCTCGGCCCACAAATAACTGTAGTATCCAGCAGCATAGCCACCACCAAAAATGTGCGAGAAAGAGGCGAACATTTTATATGAAATCGGTTTTGGTATGATCGAATAAGTGTTTGCGATGTCGTGGCATTTCACTTCTAGCGCATCGACATTTTTTGGTACCGGCTCAGAGTGGAGGAGAAAGTCGAGAAATCCGAATTCGTTTTGGCGCAGAAGAAACATCCCTTTCAAAAAGGTGCGACTGGCCTGGAGTTTAGTGATCATCGCTTCTGGCAGTGACTTACCGCTTGTGTGGTGCTTCGCAAAAATATCAAGCCCTTCTTTTTCCCATGTCCAGTTTTCGAGCAGTTGCGATGGCAATTCGACAAAATCCCACTCGGTATGAAAGCCAGAAAGATTCACGTAATCCGTTTCATCGAGCATTAAGTGCAGGGCGTGGCCGAATTCATGGAAAATCGTTTCGACATCGCGATGCGTAAGCAAGGCGGGCTTGCTCTTCGCAAAATTAGCGACGTTGATGGCAATCGGGAGTCGATAACTGCCATCAGTACAAATTCGGCGCGTGCGAAAATCGTTGCACCAGGCGCCACCGCGTTTCTGCGGCCGCGCAAACGGGTCAAAAATATAGTAGGCGATTTTTTCTTTGCCCGACCACACTTCAAAAGTACGTACATCTGCAGCGTACGATTTTACCTTTACTTCCTTAAAATGGAGATCGAGCAGTTTTCCGTAGATCGCGAACATGCCCTGTAGCACGTTTTCAAGCAAAAAATAGGGCTTAAGCTGCTTTTCATCGATAGCGAATTTTGCCTCGAGCATTTTTTCCGCATAATACGCGGCATCCCAATGTTTGAGCTGTTTGACTCCGGCAAACTCAGTCAGCTCTTTAAATTCTGCTTTCGCCTTTGGCAGGCTTTTGTCAGAAAACTCCGTCAGCACATCGAGCACCGCTTGCGGCTTTTTGGCCATCCGCTGGGTCAATATATATTCCGCATAATTCTTCTTGCCGAGCAGTTTTGCTTTCTCTGCTCGCAGTTGCAGTATTTCAAGCACAACCGAGCGATTATCGAATTTGCCTTTACTCGACACGCGTGCATTCGCCAGCCAGAATTTTTTGCGCACAGCTGCATCGGAGCAATACTTCATGATCGCTAAATACGATGGCGGGCTAAGCGTAAAGACAAATCCTTTCTTCTTGCGTTGTTTTGCTTCTTCTTGCGCCATTGCCATATCTTCCGCGGGCACTTCTGCCAATGCTTTCTTGCTCGCGAAATGATGCGAAAAGCGTTTGCGGTCGTCGAGTACATTGCTTTGAAACTGTTCACTCAGAGCCCCTAAGCGAGTGTTGATCTTGGCGAGGCGAGACTTCTTTTTTTCGGAAAGATGCACCCCGGCAAACTCCATATCGTGGATGATCAGTTCCATGCTGCGCTTTTGGGCAGCGGTTGCCTTTTTGCTTTTTGCATAGAGGGATTTTACGCGACGATAAAAATCGGGATGCATTGATATCTCGTTTGCGTAAGCGATGATCTGTGGCTGAAAATTGGTGATAATCGTGCGCAGTTCATCCGCAGAATCGGTGGAATTGAGGTTGTTCAAAAAGGTAAAGAGCAAGCCTAGGTCTTCATCTTGATTCAAATATGCCTCGACCGAATTGGTAAAATTGACCTTTGCCTCGGGTACTTTGAGGATGGCGGTAAAATTGGTCTTTGCTTCCGCCAATAACTCTGGCAACAGTTGGGGATAGAGGGCAATTGCTTGTGGTGAAGCAAGCAGGTAATAGTCTGGCAATTGCGAATCGCGTAGGGTTTTGAGAATCTGTTCTTTCAGTTGCATACAATGAAGAAATCAAATTTTTGGCGGTAGTGTAACGTTTTTAGATGAGAGACGGAAATTTTTGAAATCTATCAGAACGCAGTTGCGTATCAGAGGGCGGTAAGCAGCTGTACCACTTTTTCTTTTTTGAAAACATCATGAGAACACTCTCATTTGTTACTGCCGGGTTGACCGGCTTCGCTATTGCCCTCGTCGCTCTCGCCTATCTACAATCTGCCGGTGCCCAAAGTGCCGCAGAAAATGGGCAAGGGGAACATGGCTTCGGGCAAAACGTCATGCGTACAGTCGAAAACATCGACAATGGCACTCTTATCACCATGACTTCCGACGACACAGAAGCGATGGAAAAACTCCAAGCCAAAGAGTTCCGTACTCCACAAAATGACGCCGTCGAGAAAACTATCGAGAATATCGACAACGGCATTCGCATTACTGTTACATCAGATGATGTCGAAGAAGTCGAACATATTCAGACACACGCTGCCGAAGGCAAAAAAGGCGGCCACGGCATACATGGTCGCGGCCACAAAGGGAATCGAAAGATGCAAAATGTCATTCGCGAAGTCGAGAGCATCGAAAATGGCGTGGTAATGACACTGACGTCAGATGACGAAGATGTCGTCACCAAACACCAATCGAAAGAATTCCCCGAGCCGCGCGATGAAGATGTCGAAAAGGCCGTAAAAATCATCGACAATGGTATTCGTATAAGCATTACTTCAGGTGTTTCTGAAACAATCAAACGCATTCAAAGCATGAAAGAGTATCCACATGGCGGTCGGCGTGGCCATGGTAGACCTGCCCCCGATACTTCCGAAACCGACGCCCAGTAATTACGCGTATTTTCCATTAAAAATCCCGCTTGCTTAACCCACAAGTGGGATTTTTTGATTCAAGTCCGGATGGTCTATTGAACGGCAGCAGCTTCTTCTCGAACTTGTTCGATGGCATCTTGAAAGGCTTGTGGCGTTAACGAAGAACCATTGACCGAAGCATATGCCTCTACCTCATCGATATTTTTACCGATAACGAGCTCGTCGATAGCGGCGGCAAAATTGACTTGGCTTTTGTTGGTACCTTTGTCTCCCGTTTCTGGGGTAATCTCGATATCGGTTACGATGTCATCCTCAATTGTGATGACGACATCCAAAGTGTGCAGCCCACCAGGACTGTTATAATCAGTGAGAATCGCATATGAACCATCTTCGTATTCGCCAGTTGGTGCTGCAGCTTCTTCAGTTGGTGCTGCGGGAGGCAAGGGAGGTGATTCTAGCGCGCCTTCAAGCGTTGCATTCGATGAGCCCATTGTCACGAGGGGAGTTGGCATTGTTTCTGGGTTTGGAGTGACTACGTCAGAAAGTGATTCGCTTGGAGTGGCTGTCGCATCAGGGCTTGGTGTAAGTTCTGTCGACGGACTTTCAGCAGCAGTTTCCTCTGGAGTCTGAGTCGGTGTTTGCGTGACCTTTGGCGTTGTCGTAGGAGCGTTGGGGCGCTCTTGCGGTTCTTCGGTGCGATTCGTGGGCCAACTGCAAGCCGAAAAGGTAAGCACAAAAGCACTTAGCCCAGATACCGCGGAAAAGAATTTCTTTTTCATAAGAAAGTGTGAAAAAATATCACATAGCAGCTTTCCTGAAATCAAGATGAAATACAATGCAAAATTTCTGCGCATGCCCCTCCATCAGACGGCGCTCTTTTTGGGCATTATGGCTGTAGCTGCCGTTGGCACGCAGGTGATACAAACCACAAATCTGGATGCTCGATTACTCAAAATATTCGTACTTTTTTTGGCGACTGTCGGTGTAGCCACCATCCTTTTTTATGCACTTGTCCAGCTGACCGGTAAGCGAAAAGAATATCTTAATACCCTGATTGCGAGCGTGATCCTTTTTTTAATCCTCGCTCCGCCGGTCAACATGGTAGAAGCGGGTTTCGTGCTATTAGCGACAACAATCACAATGCTGATCAAGTTTTTTGGAACTATCCACGGCAAGCCGTTGGTGAATCCGGTAGCAGGAGGAGCATTCTTCGCGCTTGCCATAGCAGCACTGCTGGTGCCTGAGTCGTATTTTGCCGCCGATTGGTGGGGTGCATCGTTTTGGCAAATATATGAAATCGGTGAAATTCAAATCCGGCTTTCGTTGATTTTGCTCGCGCTTTGGGTTGTGCTCGGTCTGGCAAAATGGCGGCGTCAGCGTGCGTTTTTTGCTTTTTTAGCGACGGCGATCACTTGTCAGATCTTTTTTGCCTTTTTAGCAACCGATGTCGATAGGCGACTCGATTTTTTGCTCTACTACTTTTTTGATTCCACCATTTATTTCTTTGCGGCGATCATGCTGATCGAGCCGAAGACATCACCTACTTCTGGCAATCAGCAGCTCGTATATGGAGCATTAGTAGCGGCTCTGTTTGCAGTGCTCCACTCACATAGCATTCTTGGGCTGCCAGACATCCTCTCGTTTTTCTACTTTTTGCCGATGCTTACGGCACTGATCGTCGGCAACCTGGTGTTCTTTTTCTGGGCGCAATATCAGGCGCTGCAGAAAGCGAAAAGGTCGGAAGCTGGTGCGAACAATCCCTCTTCCGAATCAGAATAAGATATGTCATCACGAAAGCAGAAAGCAAAACACACGGTCGGCAGTCAAAAACTAAGCTGGAATGAAGTGCGAGTCAGGGCATCCAGATTTGCCGAAGAATGGAAAGATGCCTGTTATGAAAAAGGCGAAACACAGACTTTTTACAATGAATTTTTCGAAATTTTTGGCATGAAGCGCAGACAAGTCGCTTCGTTTGAAGAGCCGGTCAAGAAACTTGGCGATAAGCAGGGGTTTATCGACCTGTTTTGGAAAGGAGTTTTGCTGGTTGAGCAAAAAAGCAAAGGTCGAGATTTAGTGAAAGCCAAAAAACAGGCGATTGAGTACTTCCCCAATCTGAAAGATTACGAACTCCCGCGTTATATTTTACTGAGTGATTTTCAGACATTCGAGCTGTACGATCTCGACGAAGGTGAGGAAGTAAGATTCCCGCTTGCGGAACTGCCGAAACACATTGAAGCCTTTGGATTTATCTTAGGAATTCAGAAGCGCACGTTTAAAGATCAGGATCCGGTCAATATCGAGGCGTCGGAATTAATGGGAAAGCTGCATGATGCGCTAAAAGAATCCGGTTATGACGGGCACAAGTTAGAGCGCTTCCTGGTGCGTCTGCTATTCTGCTTATTCGCCGATGATACCGGTATTTTCGAGCCGCGTGATATTCTGCTCGAATTGCTGCTCAATCGCACCAACGAAGATGGCAGCGATACTGGCTTATGGCTCGACAGCCTGTTTCAAACGCTCAATACGCCGCCTGAAAAACGCCAGAAAACCCTGGATGAAGACCTGACTCGCTTTCCGTACATCAACGGGCAACTGTTTGCAGAGCGGCTCGACACGCCGGCCTTTGACGCCGAAATGCGTTTATTACTCACCGAGGCCTGTAGATTTAACTGGGATGCCATTTCGCCGGCGATTTTTGGTTCGCTCTTCCAGTCGGTGATGGACAAAACGCAACGCCGAACGCAAGGCGCGCATTACACGACAGAGAAAAATATCTTAAAGGTTATTGAACCGTTGTTTTTGGACGATTTACGTGATGAATTCCTACGCATCAAAGCACGCCGTGATGCACGCCGCAAAGCGGAGCTGCACACATTTCATAAAAAATTAGGTGAACTCACTTTTTTTGACCCCGCTTGCGGCTGCGGCAACTTTCTCATTATCGCCTATCGGGAACTGCGCGAATTGGAAATACGTGTACTCAAAGAGCTACACACAGATGAAAGCCAACGAACCATGCTCGATGCAGGGCTTTTTTCCGTCGTGGATGTCGATCAGTTTTACGGTATTGAAATCGATGAATTCCCCGCGCGTATCGCCGAAGTAGCATTGTGGATGATGGATCACATCATGAACAACCGCCTCAGTGTGGAATTTGGTGAAGTCTATGCTCGCTTGCCGCTCAAAGCATCACCGCACATCTGCCATGCTGATGCGCTAAAAGCTGATTGGTCAACGGTAATCGCGCCGGAGGAGTGCGATTATATTTTAGGCAATCCTCCTTTTATCGGTGCGAAATATCAAAGCCCACTTCAGCGTGAACAAGTACGGCACATTGCAAAGCTGGGTGGCAGTGGTGGCACACTCGATTTCGTAACGGCATGGTTTTTAAAAGCCGGTGAATATCTGCAAAACAGCGAGGCGGCATTCGCCTTTGTCTCTACCAATTCCATTACTCAAGGCGAACAGGTGGCACAACTCTGGCCGCTGCTGTTTGAGCGCTATGGGCTCGAAATCACATTCGCGCACCGCACTTTTGCCTGGGGTTCAGACGCACGCGGCAAAGCGCATGTACATGTAGTGATTGTGGGGCTCAACAAAGCAGAGCGTGCAGCGCAAGAAAAACGCCTTTTCAGTTACCCTGATATCAATGGCGAACCGCACGAAAGCAGGCACAAAATGCTCACGGCGTATTTGTTTGATGGCAGCAATCTTACAAATCCAAAACTCGTAGTACACGAGGGAAGTAAGCCGATTTCTTCGCAACTTCCCAAACTTATAATCGGTTCTAAACCGATAGACGGCGGGCACTATATTTTTACCGGAGATGAAAAAGAGGCTTTTTTACGCGAAGAACCAAAAGCCGCTCCACTTTTTCGACCATTCATCGGCAGTCGCGAATTTTTGAATGGTGGCGACCGTTGGATTTTATGCCTGCAAAAAGTAGAACCGGAGGTATTAAAAACATTGCCAAAAGTGCACGAGCGGATTGCCGCGGTGCGTGAGTGCCGGCAAAGCAGCACCAGCAAACCGACTCAGGCTTTAGCAAATACACCGACTCTTTTTCATGTGAATGTCATTCCCGACAAATCGTTTCTGGTGATTCCCAAGGTGAGCTCCGAACGGCGAGAATACGTGCCGATTGGTTGGTTGGAGCCACCAACAGTTCCAAGTGATTTGGTTTTTGTTTTAAACAATGCCACAAAACCGCTTTTTGCGTTGCTCACATCCACGATGCACATGAGCTGGCTACGAGAGATCGGCGGTAAGCTGAAGAGTGACTATCGCTATTCCATCGGGCTGGTGTACAACACCTTCCCTTTGCCATCGGTTTCGCAAGCCAAACTCGATGAGTTGGAACCGCTCGCGCAAGCGGTGCTCAACGCGCGTGCAGCCCATGGTAATGCGACACTAGCAGATTTGTACGACCCTGATTTGATGCCTGCCGACTTACGCCGGGCACACCAAGCGCTCGATAAAGTAGTAGATAAACTCTATCGCCGCAGCGGTTTTACCAACGGCGAGCGCGTGGAATTTTCGTTTGGGTTGTATGAGAAAACGGTAATGCCGCTTTTAGTGCAAAAAAAGAAAGCCTGACTCTAGAGCATCCCATCCTGTTCTGGTCTTCGGATATGTTGAACCACTTTTGTGATTTTGTGCTCCTTTGGCTTTTTCAGATTTGATTCGGCGTCAATTTGATAATAAATATCCATATCGACAATTAATTTATCACCTTTTCTAAACTGCTCTTCTCCTTGCTCAAAACGCTCCAACCATTTCAAATCACCGATTTGTGCCCAAATCACTCTTTCGGCATATCTAAATTGCCATTTCCAATCCAATCCTCCGCCGAGAGGCACTGTGACTATTACTAGTTGTGCATTTCTTACTAATGTCTTTTCTTGTTCTTCTTCCACCTTACTGACTGGCAGATTTATTTTTGAAAGTTTTTCAAATTGTTCTCGTGATATTTCAACCGTTTCATCTTCGTTTTCTACAGATATAGCTTCTATAGAGCGATCAGAGTTTGTTTTACTGAGTGCCTCTGAAATGTGAACATGAAAATTATTTGTAACTTTATTGCCAATGCCAAATACTTTTGATGTTATGGGTGATATCGTTAGCTGATGCCCATGGATGCTTGTAACAGTTGTGCCGTCTTTTTTCTCCTCCAATGACTTTGGCTCATCACCATCTAAATGTTTTGCCAATTTCAGAGTTTCATTGAAGACCGAAAGTACTTTTCCTATGTTTTGACCGGATGTTAGTAAATTGCTTTGAGAGGCGGATATGATAGCACCGGCAACATCAAACCAAAAACACCCTTTACCAACGTTTGCAATAACAAGCTCCACTCTTGTGTCGGGGTTCATTTCTGTGTTCACATCTTCTATGCCATGGAGAAAATCAATCATTGCTGAAAATAACACCTCTGCACTCATTTGATCGCTTCCTTTAAATTTAAACCGGGTAAAATCGGAGGAATTATTCATGTCATAATGCTGTATTAATTTCAGAAAAAACTCAAGTTCTGCGCCGGAGCACCTATGAAAAAGTCGCAAGGAAACAGGCTTTACAAGATTAAAATAGTGGTGTTAAAGAGCATGCGGGTCGGGGATGGCTGGGTGATGGTTATCACACTTCTGCCGAAGCGGGTGTGTCGGTAGTCCACCCGCTCCGTAACGTTTGGTTGATGCGAATGAGCGACAATAATCATGATCAGACTCTCATTTTGATTAGACTGGATACTTCTGGCACACCAAACGTCTTGGAACGGGTGCCTTTCAAGACACTTATTCCGGCTTTGTATTTTTCTTTCTGGATTGCGTCAGTACTCCCGTTGGTCGTACTTCGTAACGACGCTGCGCGGTTTCACTCATGTCTTTTTGCCAGGTGAAACAGCAGAACAACTGCTTTGACGGCAAACTGGCTAGTGAGTTATCCCGAGATTCCGGTTAAATAAGGCATAGGCTTATAACCACATAATCCAACTTATCGAAAAATTCGAGTATTTCAATCAAGACTACCGCTTGCACTCCCACCAAGACTTTGGCACAATCATTCAGCTGTTTGTCCCCGTAGCTCAGTGGATAGAGCGTTTGGTTGCGGTCCAAGAGGTCGTAGGTTCGACTCCTGCCGGGGACGCCACTCTTCTCAAGTATGCGTACAGTGTACAGATGACAGGAAAATCATGAGGATGGATGTCGACTGTTTTCTGTGTACTTGCTTCTTTACTACTTAACACGCCCGCGTAGCTCAATTGGATAGAGTACCTGGCTTCGAACCAGTAGGTTGGGGGTTCGAGTCCCTCCGCGGGCGCCATGCTTCGTTCCGACAAGCCAGAGCTTCACCTGGCAAGCCATAACAAAACAAAAAATCAGTGGATAAATAGCTTATTAACTGCTATAATTAGAGCAAAATATTTTTAAAAAAATGTCAAATATCCAAACCATACACGCTCGCGAAGTGCTCGATAGCCGTGGTAATCCTACTGTCGAAGTCGAAATTGCGCTTGCCGACGGTGCGTTTGCCCGTGCGATTGTTCCTTCTGGCGCCAGCACCGGCGTACACGAAGCTTTGGAATTACGGGATGGCGATAAAGCACGTTACTTAGGAAAGGGAGTTTTACAGGCAGTAGAAAATGTGAACACCAAGATTGCAAAAAAAGTAATCGGATTGGATGCGGCAGACCAAAAAGGCCTGGATGAAGCCATGCTCGCACTCGATGGTACAGAAAATAAGTCAGTGCTCGGAGCGAATGCAATTCTGGGCGTATCGATGGCAGCTGCCAAAGCAGCGGCGATTTCAAAGGGCGTTCCGCTCTACAAACATTTTGCCGAACTCGCTGGAGTAACAGACCCGACAGAATTGCCGACGCCGTTGATGAATGTAATCAATGGCGGGTCTCACGCCGACAGTGGTTTAGAAATCCAGGAATTTATGCTCGTGCCTACCGGGGCGCCAAACTTTCGTGAAGCGTTGCGCTTTGGTGCAGAAACATTTCATCATCTGAAAAAAATCCTCAGCAGTCGCGGTATGGTTACAGCGGTCGGTGATGAGGGCGGTTTTGCTCCGCATCTGGCGAACAACGCAGCCGCTATCGAGGTATTGCTCGAAGCCATTGAGGCTGCCGGGCATGACGGAAAAATCGATATCGCCATGGATGTAGCAGCATCGGAATTTTACGAAGACGGAGTCTACAAACTCGACGGTGGCAAAAACTCTGAAGAAATGGTCGCCTATTATGAAGAACTCGTTCAGTGCTTCCCCAATATCGCTTCCATCGAAGATGGCCTCGCCGAAGACGACTGGGCCGGCTTTACCGCTTTGCAAGAAAAATTGGGCGATAACATCCAGCTCGTAGGTGATGATCTGTTTGTAACAAACCCTAAACGTATTACGCGAGGCATCGACGAAAAAGTGCAAAATTCTGTGCTTATCAAGCTGAATCAGATCGGTTCTGTGAGTGAGACCATCGCTGCTGTACAAATGTCGCAGGCCGCGGGTTGGACGACTGTCATTTCGCATCGCAGCGGCGAAACGGAAGACACGACGATTGCCGACCTTGCTGTAGGCCTCAAAACCGGCCAGATCAAAACCGGATCGCTCAGCCGCACCGATCGCATCGCAAAATATAACCAACTTCTGCGCATCGAAGAAGAGTTAGCAGAAAAAGCACGTTATCACGGGAAAATCCGCTAATTTTTCTACGACACAAATCTGCCGCTTGTCGAGGATAATTGCGAAACAATCTGCCAAAAAATCCGTTACTATATATGTAATGTATCAGTATTTCCTGCAGTGGCAGATATCTTCGAACACATGCGGCAGACCTTGGGACAACCCAAAAAAATCTTTACAGAATCGCTGCGTAAGCGCTTGCTGGCGGATTATATTGCCGAGTACGACCAGCTTTATGCACGTTTAAAGTTCCACAGGAGTAATATCGCGCCGTCGGATACATTCCGCAAAAAACTCCGTCACAATCTGGTGACTCCGGAAAGAAAACAAAAGCCAATTTTTATTGCAAAACGCCGGTTTTGGGTGCGTACGCTCGAAGTCACTGGCTCACTCGTCACCGTTTTTGCACTCATTACCGCAACGGTCTTTTTTGGCACACGCCCAGCCACACTGGCAACCGAGGGAACGGTGGTGACCAGTTTTAATGGGGAGGTAGAGATTTCTCGTAATGGTGCAAGCGCTCTGATTGCTACACCCGATTTTTCTTTGACGGCCGGGGCCCGCCTTGCAACCGGAACTGATGCTTCTGCTACTATCCGCTTTTTTGAGGATTCCCTCATCCGCCTCGATGCCGAAACCGTCATCACCATCGATTACTTAGAACCTCACTCTGTCCGAGAAGATCTTGGCGAGGTCGAGATATCGATTATCGAAGGCCGTGTTTGGGTACGCACGTTTTCAACAGATGAGAATTTTTCTCGCTTTGCCATCGCTCTTTCTGAACAAGATGAAATAGTAATGGATTCTGGCGGTGCTGCCGACATCACGGTCACAAAGGCTGTCCGCTCGGTACGAGTGTGGGAGCGATCGCTGCTTGCCGTTAGCAACGGCGTTAGTGCGCTACTTTCAGAAGGAAGAAAATTCATGCAGCGCGGCAGTTTTAATTCTGGTCTAACGCCCATTGCCGCCGAAGATTATGACGAGGCCTGGGTACAGGCTAACTTTGCGAAAGATAGTGTGGTGATTGCGGCTTTATTGCAGCAAAAGATTGCCGCCCAAGAGCTGCTCGCCGAAAACCGTGTCGAATCACTAAGAGAGCGTTTTATCTCGCCGTTTAGCGAAAATGTCGAAGCCGAAATCTTCGCGCTTGAAACTGATTTTTTTGCTGCTCTCTCTGATATTCTCGCCTATGATGACGATGCTGCTTTGCAGCGCTTTATCATTAACAGCCGCACGGCAGCCGAAGATCATGCAGAAGAAGTGATTGCTTTGCTTGCTTCTAGCGAAAAGACACTTAGTATTGTCTTACCAGATTCGCCTCTTTTTACTGCGAAGACCTCAGTCGAAGACCTCAAGCTAGAGCTAGAAGCAGAGACCGAGGCTGTTGCTGCCGAAAAACGCCGCACCGAACGCCTTTGGGAAGCGCGCAAATTAGCCCGAAGTGGCAATGTGCCTTTGGCCGAAGAGATCATCCGCGAAAATAGTGAAACAGCAGCCACTCCCGAAGCGATAACTCCGCAAGAAGGCGCTGAAATTTTGGAAGAAAAACAAGAACAGCTCGCCGCCCTTTCGGGGATGGTGGGTGTTTCCGAAATTGAAGAAGGTGTTGTCGAAACGCTCGAAAAAGAGACCATAACCAAATCATCGCGCATTATTCGCCCTGGCTTTCCGGATAAATCGAAAACCGATTCGACAGATAAGGCCTACGCTGTGGTCGGTAGCATTAAAAAATATGAAAGCTCGGTCGGGCAAGTCAATACGCTTCGCCATCACCTGAATAAAATCAGTAACTCTGCCGAAAACCTAGCGCTACTCGTTGAGATCAAAAATCGTGTACCCAGTGACCTGGTCGGCATGGTCGATGAAAAAATCATCACCATACTCGGCGAAGAGCGCGAAAATGTAGTGGCTGCCGAAACGCCAAACCCTGCACCGACGGCTGAACCTGCTCCTGCTGCTGAGGTAAATAGCGAACTGGCAACGGATGAAGAAAGCCTACTGGAATTCAGAACTGGGGTTTCTTCCTCGGAGACAGAAGGTTTAGAATTAGAATTCGGCACACTGCTCTCAGCACCAGAGGCCACCGAATAAACCGTTTGCAAAGCTGCAGATTCCGATTACAATCGCTTGAGCGAATGTTTTTTTTCCTGAGTGCGTACCAGCAAATCACCATCGGCAGCGGCACTTACGATTGTACGGCGTGCCGCCCAAGCACAAGCAAGCAGCAAGGCTGAGTTGTATCGCATTAAAAATGCTGTCTGCCGCGAGGGCGGCCAAAACACGTTTCCTGACGCCGAGCTGGTTGCCGCCTACGAAGTGCTTGTAGAAAACGGAGAGCTGACTGCCGACCAAACCCTTGCAAATCTCTTTCGCAAGCGCAGTATCCGTACCCTTTCGGGAATCGCGCCGATTTCTGTGCTTCTTCCGCCGGCGCCCTGCAAAAGTGCTTGCGTGTATTGCCCCAGCGAGCGTGCCAATGCCGACGGAAAAACTTTGTTTCAGCTGGATAGTGAAAAGAAGTACGGCCCACAGCAGGTACCCAAAAAATATCAGAAATCCGGCGAACTCGTGATGCCGAAAAGCTATCTAAGTAGTGAGCCGGGCGCAATGCGAGCCCTGCTATCTGGCTTTGATCCGTTCGTGCAGATTTCACGAAGGCTAGCCGCGCTGAAAAAGACCGGGCACAATGCGGAAAAATGTGAGCTGATCGTGCAAGGCGGCACTTTTTCTGACTTAAAAAAAGCCGAGCGCACCCACTTTATCACCCGCTGTTATCAGGCGTTTAATGAAGATGTAGATGGAAAATGGAATACATTAGAAGCCGCCCAACAGCACAATGAAAAGGCAAAACACCGCATCATCGGACTAACACTCGAAACGCGCCCTGGCAGCGTATCGCCAGAGGAGATTCGCGAGTTTCGCCGATTGGGATGCACGCGGGTAGAAATAGGTGTGCAAACACTGGATGACGCGATTACGCGCAAGACAAAGCGGATTCAGACACGAGCAGAAGTAGTGCATGGGACGCGACTGCTACGCGAAGCAGGCTTTAAAATCTGTTACCATGTCATGCCCGGCTTGCCGTTTTCGACGCCAGAAAAAGACATCGCCAACTATAAAGAGATGATGGAGCATCCAGACTTTCGCCCCGATATAGTGAAGATATACCCCTGCGCGGTAGTGCCGTTTAGCGAACTCGCAGAGTGGTATAAAGATGGCAAATATCAGCCATATCCAGAGCATATACTCGAAGATGTGTTGATAAACATCAAACGGCTTACACCGCCTTGGGTGCGCATTTCGCGGCTCATCCGCGATATTCCCGGCACGGCGATTTTGGGCGGCAGCAAAGTGACGAATTTGCGCCAATTATTGCAGCTCAAAATGCAAAAAAACAGAGAAAAATGTCACTGCATCCGCTGTCGCGAAATCAAGGCAAGCACTTTCCCGGCGGATGATGTGCGTCTTGAGAAACGGGAATACGAAACATCATCCGGCACAGAACAGTTTTTAAGCTATGAGTTACCGGATGAAACGCTGCTCTCGATGCTGCGGCTTTTTCTTCCGAACACCGAAGCAAAGCCGATTTTTCGCGCCCTAAAAAATGCCGCTATTGTGCGCGAACTGCATACCTTTGGCGCAGCGATGCCCGTAGGTGGAAAAGCAAAGCAAGAAGCGCAACACACCGGTTTCGGTGGCAAGCTTCTCACCAAAGCAGAACAGATTGTAAAAAATGCGGGCTACCAAAAACTTGCCGTTATCGCTGGCATAGGTGTTAAAGAATACTACCGCAAACGGGGATTTACGGATGAGGGAACATATTTGGTGAAAGAATTGTGATTTGAAAATATTTCTTTCTCACTAAAAAGGAGTATAACTTACTCGTAATCTTTGCTTGCCATGACTAAATTGATGAATGGGGTACTGGAAAAAATTTCTGCCCCCCCCAGAGCAGCAAGAGTATTTTGCGGTTATTTTTCTGCAAGATTTGGAAGATGAACAAAAAATGGGACAAGGCATTTGTAAATTCTCAAGAAGAGTTGGGAGTTTTAGCGGATAAGGCGCTACTGGAATTTGAAAACGGCAAAACAACCGTATTAGAATTTCCTCCGAAGGAAAAATGATCTCTCTCACCACTTCTCAGTTTTAGAAATCTTACGCTCAACTGTCAAAACGTGCACAAGAGTAAGCGAGAAAAACATATGAAATGTGGCAACAAGACAACCGACATCCAAGTTTGCATTTTAAGTGTGTGTAAAAGGAAAATTCAGTCTATTCCGTACGAATTACCGACTTCACTACCGTGCGCTTGGGCGACAGCACGGAAAACAAATATTCTGGTTTTGGATCGGTAGTCATGAAAGCTATAACGAGCTCATTAAAAAATCTATAACTTGTACTAGCGATCTTTCAGTCTTGCAGCTTGAATATTGGTGACTCAGCGAAAGGACATGGGAATCATCACAACATTTCTGAAATCATGTTTGTTTCAGGCAGCAAATCCTGAAACATCGAGTGGATTCCCAATTGCTCCTTGCCAATTGCCATGTTAACTGACACCATTGCGAGCGCGTTTTTCCCGCTATGGCTGTCGCGCTCAAATTTCAGGAGGTTAAAAAGAAATTCGATAAACTCGAAGCACTGAAACATGTTTCGCTCGAGATTCAGGAGGGTGAATTTTTCGCCCTGCTCGGGCAAAACGGCGCTGGCAAAACGACACTTATCAACTGCCTCGCTGGCGTAACCAAGCGCGACAGTGGGGATATTGAGGTTCTGGGAAAAAACATTGATGCCAACCCGACCTTTGCCAAGACCAATGTGGGTATTGTGGCGCAAGAAGTGGCGTTCGATCCGTTTTTTGGCCCGGCAGAAATACTACGCATGCAACGCGGCATGTTCGGCATGCGGCAAAATGAAGAGCACTTAGATTGGCTACTCGAAAAATTGTCACTGAAAGACAAAAAGGATGTGCGGGCGCGGCAGCTATCGGGTGGCATGCGCCGCCGATTGATGATCGCCAAAGCCCTTGTGCACGAGCCGAAGATTTTGATTTTAGATGAGCCGACTGCCGGGGTCGACGTAGAACTACGCCAAAGCCTGTGGAAATTTATGGAAGAGCTCCGCAAGAAGCACGGCGTAACGATATTGCTGACAACACACTATCTTGAAGAAGCGCAAACTCTGGCTGATCGCATTGCCATTATCCACAAGGGCGAAGTGATTGTGAATGAAGAGAAAAAGAAGCTACTAAAACGCCAAAAGCGGATAGTGGAAATCGAGACGACTGGCGGAAAAACCGAGATATTTGAATTGGAAGGAGAAGAGAGCCCGCTCACAAAACTGGGGCAACGCAGCGACATTAAAGACATCACTATTCGCGAACCAAAGCTGGAAGATATTTTTCTTGACCTCACCAAAGCATGAACCTCATCCGCTTGTATACCCTGACGCACAAAGAAACGCATCGCTTTTTGAAGGTGTGGATGCAAACGGTGTTTTCTCCGGTCGTCATTGCAGTGATGTATTTTGCCGTCTTTGGCGGGGCGCTCTCGTCGCGCATTGTGGAATTTAATAATATCCCTTATCTCGCCTTTATCGTACCGGGTTTAGCCCTGCTGCAAGCGACAACGAATGCCTTTCAAAACCCGTCGAGTTCGCTGATCATTGCGCACTACCAAGGGTTGATGCCAGATCTGCTGATGAGCCCGCTCACAGCGATGGAAAAAACATTGGGATTTTTACTCGGCGGAGTGATACGCGGGGTAATGGTGACGATTATGATTTTTCTGGTCGCGGCGTTCTTTGTAAAAGGCTTTCTGCCGGAACACTGGTTGGCACTTCTTGCTATCACTTTTCTAGCCAGTGGCACCTTTTCGTTGATGGGCACGCTCGTGGGTATTTGGAGTAAGACGTTTGATGGCGTAGCTGGGATTACGACTTTTGTCATCACGCCGATGGCGTTTTTGGGTGGTGTGTTTTACAGCATCAATGCCTTGCCCGAATTCGCCCGCCAGCTCTCACACTTCAATCCCTTTTTCTATTATGTCGATGCGACACGCTGGGCGTTTTTCGGCGTCAGCGATATTGCTCCGAGCATCTCGTTTAGCATCTCGCTCGCGCTCTTTCTCTTCTTTTTTGTCTGCACGTATGTCGCCTTTAAAGCCGACTGGCGGATGAAAAATTAAGGAATCTTTGAAATGGTGCTGTTACTGTCTATTCCAATTATTAAAGCCTATTCAGTCTAATCAGAGGATAACAACGGAAGCGCTCGCTTTCGTCTTTGCGAGGAATGGGCGCAACGGGGTTATCTAAATGAACTACCCCGCAGCAAGCTGCGGGGTATCCTGAGTCAGGCGTCGAACAA
>CAZLFD010000007.1:0-3666 GCA_964558715.1 uncultured Candidatus Peribacteria bacterium
AGCGAATACAACGAAAGCGGACCCTATGAGCGGGGTGATGAATTCATCGACGTGGGCAACCTTGGTGCGACGGTCAAGTCGGTCAGTTTTTGGCTGCAGGCAGACGACCGCACCGACCGCGGCATTCTCGACCTTAATGGCAGCGCCGGCATCCGCATCGACGGCAGCAGAAATATCGTCGCCACCGGCTGGAGCAGCCCGACCATCTACGTGAACGGCTCGGCCGGGAACAATATCCCCAACAACAGCAATTGGCATCACGTGGTCGTCACGAGCAACACCGGCATCAACGCGAATAATGTCGATATCGGGCGTTTTCAGGGCAACTACTTCGACGGCATACTCGATGAGGTCGTCTTCTATAGTACCGCTCTCAGCTCTGGTGACGTCAGCAAACTCGCCACGCCCGATAACGGCGGCAATACCGACAAGGTCGGCCATTGGACGTTTAACGAGCCGGCCGATGTGAGTGGCAGCACGGCAAACGATATCAGCGGCAATGCCAATCACGGCTCTGGTATCAACTATTTCGGTGGTGGGTCGAATCAGATTCAGACCTTTACCAGCGATACCACCTTTACCGTACCCTCTGGGGTGAGTCAGGTGACGGTAGAGGCCTGGGGTGGTGGCGCTGATGGAATCGGGGGCGGCGGCAATGGCGGAGGCGGAGGTGCCTACGCCTCTAGTACCCTGAGTGTCTCGCCCGGGCAGGACTACACCGTCGATGTCGGGGCCGGGGGCAGCTCTGGCGGCAATGGTGCCGCGAGCATCTTTGGGAGCAATCTCGTGGTCGCCGCCGGTGGATCGAGTGCAGGAGACGGCGGTAGCGTCGCGGCATCCACGGGTAGCACCCGGCACGCAGGTGGGGATGGCGGGGATAACTACTATTTATTTCTCACGTACTGTGGTGGTGGTGGTGGGAGCGCCGGGCCAGACGGAGCCGGTCAAGCTGGGGGCAATGCCGGGGTTTTCCATGCGAACGGGGGCGACGGCAACAACGGCAATGGTGGCGCAGGAGGGGCAGGTGATGCAGGTGGAGATGATTCCACAGGGGGTGGAGGCGGAGGCGGACAATATGACGGTGGTGCGCCGGGAGGTGGTGCCGGTGGTTGTGGGGATGCAGGCGGCGACGGGCAGATCGTCCTCAGTTATGAGATCAACGGAACCGACCTCGAGACCACGGCTGGCCCCTTTGAAGAAGCGGCTACTTTTAATGGCAGCAACCAGTATGTCGATATCGGCGCGACCGGCCAAACGGCACGCACCATCAGCCTTTGGCTGAAAGCCGACGACCGCACCAACCGCGGCGTGCTCGACCTCAACGGCACCCAAGGCATCAAGATCGACCCCTACTACAACATTCTCGCCGTGGGGTTTAATAGCCCGACGATCTACGTAAACGGAGCCATCGGCAGCGTGATTCCGAATACCACGGGTTGGCACCATGTGGCGATCACCGACGAACTGGGGGCGAGTGCGAGTAATGTCGATATCGGCCGCTTTCAGGGCAGCTACTTCGACGGCGCCATCGATGATGTCCGCTTTTACAGCCGCGCCTTTACCGCACAGGAGGTCGCCGGCCTGGAAACAAGCAAGACGCCATACGCGATCGCCACACCTACACCGCTACCAACGCCCGCTCCGACACCGCCAACCGGCAGATCTGTCACCATCGATGAAGCGTTGCTGAGATGGCTAACAGCGCCCTAGTGGGGCACTAGCCTCGACGATTTGATGATCCCCAGTATAGTCTTTTGAAAGGGGCTTTACCGACTTCAATAATGTTGCTCCATCTCAAGATACTCGGTTGCCATAATAAAAAATGAGAAAAGAAGATGCAATACGGACATTCATAAAAACATCGAATACACTTTTTCGTGTGTTAAGTGTGCCTGCCTCTTTCATTGCATTGTTTTCAGCGGTGCTGATGTTCAGCTCACCTGGATCTACCGATTCTCCGTATACATTATTGCTTGCTTGCAGCATGATCTCACTCCCCCTGACTATCGCTCTTTCAATACCGCTTTCGCAATTTCTTCACCACAGAAAAAAGGTGATATTGGCTGCTATTGTTTCTCTCACCCCCTTATTTAGCGGCACCTTCATAGTTGTTGCTCTCTACTTGCTCTTTGCAGTATGCGATGGGAATTTCGTCTGCAGCAATCAGTAAGCGCGTTATTTGATCCTGGGTATAGTCTTTTGAAAATGACAAAAAATAATCGAACAGAACATTCCCTGTTTGCCGTTTGCTATTTGCTAAACTCACCAAAATATCGTCTTCAGCCGATTGTTTTCGGTATCCCACACAAAAGGGTTATGGTCGAACGGCGAAGTAAGCGTTGCATTCGAAATAGTCGTCAGCCCCCAATCGCTTCCCAATTCACCCAAAAAACGAATATACTGTGGCGGAAGGTTTGCAAAGGCGTCGCACGGATACGTTTTGACCCCGATCAAATCGGTCACATCTTGCGGATACACTCCGTTTTCGCGCCAATAGTGATTGGCGGCGCAGCTAATGGCTGCCATTTTCGCCGATTCTTCAGTCTTACGCAGGGCAACCTCATCCTCTTGTATGCTCCCCTCGCCTGCGGTCTCTACTAATTTCTGCAGCCAGATCTGCAAGGCGATCTCGAATTTACCCGCTTTGGCACGCAAAAACGCCGCCACATTTTTGGCAAATGGTGGGCAGCCCGCTATTTCTTCGGCACATTCTTCGTAGATTGCGGCAGCCTCTTCGTATTCGTTCAAGTAGAAATAGGTGTAAAAACCCAGGTTGATGTACAGGTCTGGCAATGCATCGGGGTTCACATCACGATTCCGCTCGATACCCTTTTGCAGCAATGGCGGAACCGCATCGATCGTGCTATCGCTCAGTGGGAAAACAAGCGCGCCAAACACATAGGCGAATTCGAAATGCGGGTCGAGATCGGTGACGAGTTCGATATATTCGGGCAATGCCTCAAACTCAAATGCACCCGCATGGCCGCCGGCGTACTGTACAGCGCGCAACCAGAACAGATCGGCGACAAAGTTGTCAAAACCAAGGATCATCGGCTTAATATCATCGCCCTCAGGCACATAGCCGGGGTTCAGCCCGATCTCATAAAAGTGTGCTTCGGTCGCCGGCCAGGTGATCTGTTGCGCACGAAAAATACCAAGCATTGAAAGCGCGATAAGCAGCAGAGCCGAAAGACGCAGTAAAAAAATCATGTAAAAGAGGCAGGGTTAGAACTCTTTGCGAGAAAAAAATAGCGTGCCAAGCGTTACCGCGATGATGATCCAAAACAAAGCACCCGCGGCAGCAGCGGTAAGTTGCAAAGGAGTCAAAAAGATATCGCTCAGCACAAAGTTTTTCAGATTGAGAATAGAAAAGTTCGGCATGGCAAAGTACACCGCGTCGGCAAATTGGCGGAAAAACGGCGATGAGTCGTTCGCTTGCGCAAAAATACGCACATCATCGGTAATATGCCCGATTACAAACACAGTCAATGCCGAAAATGCCGCGAGCATCGGCTTCATAAAACTGCAGAAGAAAATCACGAGCGCCAAGAGCAGTAAAAACGAGAGGAGCGAGAACAAAGCGATGAGTGAGATCTGGCCTAAAAAATTGATATTGACGATACCGTCAGCAACAATAAGGCTTGTAGAAAACGCCGTCACGCCGAT
>CAZLFD010000007.1:3676-9604 GCA_964558715.1 uncultured Candidatus Peribacteria bacterium
GCATGATCGCGGTGACCAGCGAAAGAATAGCGCCCAGCCCAAAGAATTTACTGAGCAGAAATTCAGTACGGGTAACGGGTTTACTGAGCAGTACAAAGATGGTCTTTTTATCGATTTCACGGAAGATAAGTTGCGTGCCGACAAAGATGGTGATGATCATCCCAAAAATATCAATCATGCCCAGCCCTAAGTCGACAAGAATCTTCTCATCTTGTCGCGCCGAAATTGCAGAAAGCAACTGGGTCGATACGATGAGGATCGCACCAAAAAACGCGATTACGATCAAAATCCGATCGCGTATCGTCTCGCGGAAGGTATTTTTGATCAGGGCGTAAAGAGTTTTCATAGTCTGAGGGGTGATGTGGATGGGTCATTCTGGCTTGACCGGAATCGTGGTATGAATAAAAAAAAGAAGCGTTACAAATTGTCGTTTTTCTTCTTGGTGGTCGTTTTCTTACGACTTGCAGCTGGTGATTTGCGACGTGTTGCTGTTTGCCGTTTGCTGTTTGCTGCTTGCTTCTGGTTTCCTCCTTGCTTCTTGCTGCTTCCTGCTTGCTGACTGGTTATCGTCTCGATAAACACATCTTCAAGCGACTTGCCTTTTGGCACTACCTTTTTCACCTTTCCTTCGAGGAGTAAGCTGCCCAGGTGAATAATGCCGACGCGGTCGCAAATTTCTTGCGCATCCGCGAGAATATGCGAGTTAAAGAAGATCGTCTTGCCCGCTTTCTTCAATTCGATGATGATGTTTTTCATTTCACGCCGCCCGATCGGGTCGAGCCCGCTCATCGGTTCGTCGAGAAAGAGGATCTCTGGGTCGTTCATCAATGCTTGCGCCATGCCGATACGCTGCTGCATGCCTTTCGAATAGGTATGCACTTGGCGATCGTAGGCGTCGCTCGGCAGGTTAACGAGCTTGAGTAAACGCTTTACCCGCTTATCGATTTCGTTTGCCGGAAGCTCGAACAACTCCCCTACAAAATAAAGAAACTCGCGCCCGGTCAGATGTTGGTAGTAATGTGCGAATTCTGGCAAAAACCCGATCTTACTGCGGGCAGCGAGTGTGCCGGCTTTCTCTCCTAAGAGAGAGATTTTCCCCTTCGTGGGCCGAAGCAGGCCGAGAATCATTTTCATGGTTGTTGTTTTACCAGCCCCGTTCGGGCCTAAAAAACCAAACACTTCGCCCTGATCGATGGTAAGCGTGAGGTTTTTGACGACGTTTTTGTCTGCAAAAGACTTGGTCACATTTTCGAGTTCTATCACGGCATCTGTGGATACATCGGGCGGTATTCTTGCACAGAGCAGAGCAATTTGCAAACCAGCACCCTCTTCTGCTTCACCCCTGCAAGTATGTGCGATCTTGGGCAGAAGCAGCGACGTATGCAAATTGGGTAAGCTGCATCAATCATGTTTTTTGCGAGATTTCCGTTTTCTCTCAATCGTAACCTACGACAAGAATGACAGAGGCCCGATTTTTTCATTTTTCATTTGTAATTCTCTGTGTACTGTATGTGCTGTATTCTTCACTCACGTGATCCTCACCTACGATTCTCTCGACGACGCACTCGAACTCCAGATTTTGGAAGACGATTATGGGGTGATGCAAAAAAAGACCATCGCGGCAGACTGGGCGCAACGGATTCCGCGTTTTGATCTGATCAAAGAAATCGCTACGTTTTTAGATGAAGCCAAGCTGCAGCCGACAAGTATCACGAAGATTGCTTTTGTGCATGGGCCGGGCCGTTTTACCGCGGTACGTACGGCCTGCATTATCGCCAATGCCTTTGCCAGAACCATGAGAGCGCAGCTCTATCCTGTGCATAAAACAATACTCGCTGAACACAATTCAGATTTTTCCTTCCTACTCCGTTCCGAACAAATCGCAACAGTCGAAGTGGCAGTGCCGATATTCGACGCGTCGCCGCGAATCCATAGCAAATGAAGCGTCTTCCTTGTTTTAAGGAAAAGGCTTGACGCCAAAAGAGGTGCCTTTGAGCCCTTAGTGGCACTGTTTGGCTTGGGTAAAATCGCACCAAAAACGCCTATTTTGGCCGATGTGGTTATTGAGGATAAGTGGGGTGAAACATGGTTCGATATGGTCAAATACCACCAAATCGTATGAGATATCGTTCATTTTCTTGATTCTGATTATCGGCGGAGCCCCCTACGGCAGACTCCGTCGCCTGTTTAAGGAACCACTTTGCAAGGTGCTCCAAAACATTTCTGAATCTGGTTCACGGTTCGGGCAGACACATAGGTCTGCCCCTACGACACATGTTGCTGATTGCCATTCCCTCACTCTGATTTTCCCTTTTCATTTCTCACGAAACGCGCGACAATGGCGGTATGAACATCTTTTATGAATTTCCGGTTCTCATTCCCCTTGCAGCCGGTTTTCTGGCCGAAGGGTTGAAAGTGCTCATTATCAAGCTGAGGCACAAAACGGTGACCAAAGGGGATTTCTTCCGTTCTGGCGGCATGCCCAGCGGACACTCCTCTTTTGCGGCTGCCCTCGCAATAACCATGTTGCAGCTGTATGGCGCGCACTCGGCAGAGTTTACCCTGGCGGCTGCGTTCGCTATAGTCGTTGTGGTCGATGCCATCAAGTTTCGCCGCGCCGCGGGGCTGCACGCGGCAGCTTTAAACAAGCTCACCAAAGACAACAAGCTCGACGAACGCCTTGGGCACAATCCGGTCGAAGTCTCGGCCGGTGTCGTGTTCGGATCTGTGCTCGCTCTGCTCCTTCTTTCTTTTTAAACGTTCTATGCATCATCACGAAGAAAGCGCTCCCAAGCGCTGTTGCAGCAGTCGCCGATCACACGGCTGCGGCAAAACGATTTTTCTGCTCGGCATCATCACCGGTGGAATCTACGGCATGCTCTTTGCCAAGACATCTGGCGATGAACTCCGCACAAAACTGAAGAAATCAAAAACACCAATTTTAGATTTTATCCAAGCCGGTTTCGAAACCGACATGGAGTTTGTAAAATACGTCGGCAAGCGTATTTCTGAAAGTTGTAAAGATAAATAGGGAGCTCTCTCTAAGCCAGAAGAAGATAGCGAGTCGATGAGACCTACAAAAAAACGAATGCCGATCTTTTCCATTCTCACCACAAAAGCCATGAGACAGTCGCAATTCGCCGCCCGCACCGATAAAAACGCACCACACGACGCAGAGTCGGTCAATGCCGAACTCTTGACCCGCGCGGGGTTCGTTAAAAAAGAGATGGCGGGTGTGTACTCATATTTGCCACTGGGTTTTCGGGTACTCAAGAAGATCGACCAGATCGTACGTGAAGAAATGAACAATATTGGCGCGCAAGAGACCCTGATGCCGATTTTAACACCTCGCGAAAACTGGGTAAAAACCGGAAGAGCAGATGTCGATATCGGCTACGCACCAACGGATAATACGATTTTAAGCTGGAGCCATGAAGAAATGGTCACGCCGATCGCCAAAGATATCATCCGCAGTTATCGCGATTTGCCGCTGTGCCTCTATCATATTCAGGCAAAGTTTAGGAACGAGCCACGCGCCAAGAGCGGGCTGCTGCGCGGCCGCGAATTTATCATGAAAGACGCCTACTCGTTTCATGCCAACCAGGAAGACTTTGAACGCTTCTACGAAGAAATGGCAAAAGCCTATTTTCGCGTATTCGAGCGCTGCGGTCTAAAGGCCTATCGCATCAAAGCCGGTGGCGGCGATTTTACAGAGAAGTTATCAGATGAGTTTTCGGTCATCGCCAAGGCCGGTGAAGACACCATGGTCTTCTGCGAAGCGAGCGGGTTTGCGCAAAATGTAGAAGTTGCGGGAAAACTGAAAAAGGGTGACCCTTGCCCGCTGTCTGGAGAACCATTGGATGAGGCGAACTGTATCGAAGTGGGGAATATTTTTGACCTCGGCACCAAGTTTAGCGAGTCGTTCAATTTTCAATATACCGATCAAGAAGGCAAGCAGCATCCGCTTATAATGGGTTGCTATGGCATTGGTGTGTCGCGCCTGGTAGGTACGATTGTGGAAGCAAGCCACGACGACAACGGCATCATCTGGCCCAAGTCGGTCGCGCCGTTTAACATCCACGTTCTCTCGCTAAAAGAGGATGAGACCGCTTCGCGCATTGTTTACGACCTGATCGACGAAGGCTACGACGTGCTCTTTGATGACCGTGATGAGACACCCGGTAAAAAGTTTGCCGATTCCGATCTCTTTGGTATTCCCATGCGCATCATCGTTTCGAAGCGTTCGTTAGAGCAAGAATCGGTAGAAGTAAAAGATCGCGCCACTGGTGAGACACAACTCATACCCATCAGTGAACTCGCCCACACCGTATGGAATTTCTTCACCATCAAGGGAGAATGAGTCTTATCTTCACTAAAGATGAACCCTGAAGAAGCAATGACTTATCTTAAGGCACATAAAAATGAACTACTCGATTATTTCATGTCTGGTGTAGATCTTATTCCAGATGATCCAATACTTATTTGCATGGCAGGTGCTTCTGGAGCAGGAAAAACAGAAACAGCAAAGCTACTTATCAAGTACAATTTTGGCGAAGACGCGATTGTAAGAATAGACCCCGATGAGGTAAAAGAATGGATGAACTCAAAGTGCAATGGAGATATAAATGACTATCATGAAGCTTCTGTACTGGGTATGGAAAAGTTATACGATTGCTGCCTACAGAAAAAGAAAAATTGCATTCTTGATGGAACATTCTCCGATCTTGAAAAGGGTATCAATAATATTGAAAGAGCATTATCACCGAAACGAAGCTACAGCGTTTTTCTGGTTTACGTGTACCAAGAACCTTCTCTGGCGTGGCAATTTGTACAAAGTAGAGCCAAAGTCACCGGTCGCGAGGTCACCTATGATGTATTTAAGAACACGTTGATTAAATCAATTGAAAATGTCTTGTACGTGAAAAAAAAATGGAAATACTATTATTGTTCATGTAGTACGAAAGAATTCAGACCATTCCATTGAAGAGTACCAGGCAAATGCAGACAAATGCAGACTTACATTAATTACAAAAGATATATAACAGTGTTATAATGAAATACCCAGTATTATAAACCATGTTCCCCTTTCTATCATTCTCATCTTCGGCTGGAAAAAACGCCGTTTACCTCAAGCGTAAAGGGAAAAAGAGCGAAAACCCCGTTGCTGCTTTTTTCCAAAAACCTGCTGGTGAACAAAAGAAAGCATGGAAGATAGTAATCAGAGATGCGAATGAAATGCAGCGTAAAATTATTATTGAAGCAGAATCAATTTCAGTGAAGAAAGCAAAGCATAAGAAATAGTCTCCTTTTCCTTCCTTATGTAGAACGGGTCTGGTGCCACGGGGCAGACTTGAACTGCCGACCTCGGGGTTATGAATCCCGCGCTCTCACCAGCTGAGCTACCGTGGCGTGAAATGAGCGACCCGTTTATTCTTACTGATTCTTTGGCGCGGTGCAAGATTTTTTGCCATACTGCAGCCATGTGATTTGAATTTCTACCCCTCATAGAGTAAGAGGAGGATCGAGGGGAGTTATGAAATCCCCACCTTCGATTTCCAGCTTCTATGATCAACCTGAATACAGAAGAGACTTGGCCAAAAATAGCATCAGGCAAACCGGTGCAATTAACCGGCAAACTCATCACCTGTCGCGATGGTGTATTGCACAAAATTTTTATGCAAGAGGAGCAGCTGTGCCCTACATTCTTTCAAGATGCATTGATCTACTTCTGCGGGCCATCCCCTGCTCCGCCAGGCAAGATCATCGGTAGCTGTGGGCCAACAACCAGTTCGCGCATGGAGCCGTATTTTGAGCAACTGTGTAACGCTGGAATAAAAGGCATCATGGGTAAAGGGCAGATTTCGGATGAAGCAGCAGGAATACTCAGACATTACGGAGTGACTTACTTTGCCGGTATCGGCGGGGCAG
>CAZLFD010000007.1:9614-33837 GCA_964558715.1 uncultured Candidatus Peribacteria bacterium
GGGCGCTGCTCTCGACCAAGGTCACGGCATCAAAAATCATCGCCTATCCAGAACTCGGTACTGAAGCAGTGTATGAATTGAAGGTTAAAGATTTTCCGGCAGTGGTCTCGTAATACCCAATCACTGGGAGCAGCTGCGATTTTGGCACGAGATTCCTCTCCTGAGATAGAGCCTGTCCCGCACTTGATGCGGGAAGAGGTTAGGTGAGGTCGATTGTGGTTCTCGACCCCCTGTTATTCCCCCTAGCTCAGGAGGAAAGCTCCGCGCCTTTCTCCCTTCCAAATTGCTAATTGCTGATTGCCGTTTTCAAAATCAACCAACAGGACACTCCCTGTTTGCTGTTTGCTGTTTGCTGTTTGCTGTTTGCTGTTTGCTGACTGAAACAATTCCCCACTTCCATCCGTTGTATTAATGAATCGATTTGTGCACTGGATTTTTTTGGCACGATTCGGAAAACTTGCCCAGAATAATCATGTTCTCATGAAAAAAATAATTGTCTGCCTAACGGCAATCTGCTTCTGCTTTTTTGCCGTGCCACAAGCATTTGCTGCGGATGAATACTGGAGCGAGACCACACAACCGAGCGGTGTGTATGTGCAGTTTTCTGGGCGGGAATTCGATTTTTTTACGGTGCACCTGCCCGCCGGCACGCAAGCAGAAATGCAGACCGCGAGCGGCTGGCAAGCGCTCGCGATCGATGATGAACAAGACCCGCGTTCGCGCATCAGTGCCCTGTACAACTGGCATGCCGACGGACCTCTCTTGTTGCGTCTTTCCGGTACGATACCGGATATGATCACGGCGGATTTTATGGATACCGCCTCCTTGGCAAATACCAGTTGGAATCACATCGCCAGCACCGCCCTGCTCAGCGGTGCGAATATCGTCACCCGCAATGACTGGGGTGCGGAAGAAAGTTGGCGGTACACGCCAGAGGAGACCGCAGTCGTCAAAGATGTCGAACAAAAAAACAGTGACAGCTCGGCAGCATCGCCGAGTGTACGTGTGCAGCGGTGCCAAGAAATCCAAGAACTGTACCCCGATGAATTCGATATGGAGCACGTACAGCGCACTGAGAACGGCCGCCAACTGCGCTGGCCGTATCAATATTCCAAAAAAAAGCGGAAGGTCGTCATCCATCATACCGCCGAAACCGGTGTAAGCAAGGGGCGCAATGCCGACGAAGTGATGCGCGCGATTTACCGCTACCATACCGTTTCGCGTGGTTGGGGAGATATCGGCTATCATTATGTGATCGCGCCAGATGGCACCATTTTTGAGGGCCGGGCCGGTGGTATGGGCGTCGTGGGAGGGCATGTCTACTGTAATAATATCGGTACCATCGGCGTCGCTCTGATGGGAAACTTTAACGAGCATGACCCGACTAGCCCGCAGATCGTGGCGCTCGGTAAGTTGCTCCCCCGCCTTGCGGCAGAATACGAGCTCGACCTCACCGCAGAGAGTTGGTATCACGGCAAGAAGACCCCGAACCTGCTCGGGCATCGCGACTTGGGCGCCACTGCCTGTCCGGGAGAGTCTCTACATGCGATGTTGCCTGATTTCCGCCGCATGCTCGAGGGCAGTACCGAAATCCGCCTTGCCCGCGAGAGCAGTGTCGATGGTAAGCCCACGGGGGCGTTATCGGTCGTCAAATTGAGGCCCGGCGAAGAACATGATCTCAAGCTGTCCTTTACGAACACCGGCAATGGTACGTGGACGAATAATACCTGGCTTTTTGCCCATGCCGGCGACAACGTGGATATCCTCCCCGTTGCCGGAGCACGGGACTATGTGGCGGCGAAGATGAAGCAGAAGCAAGTACGCCCCGGTGAAAGCGCCGATTTTACCGTACGCTTGCGTGCCGGCTATGATGGCGGTGTCGCGACGGTGTCATTGGTGCCGGTCGTACAAAACGAGCGCGTCACAAACGCCGAAACGCTGCAAGTCATCGAAGTGACACCGCCCGACTGGCAGGCAAGATTCGTGAGCATCAAGACACAGCCCATCGAGCCGGTCACTGGCAAAGCCACTTCTACTTCAATCACGCTTATCAACAACGGCAGCAGCATTTGGGATAAAGACCACATTGAGCTTTTAGTCGGCGTGCCAGGCACGAAGATTGCCGAAAAGTTTGCGCTCGATGCCAATACCGCGCCCAAGAAATCTGCGGTCTTTAACGGACGCTTACCGGCGATGCTCACCCCCGGCGACAAATTGCTCGAAATGCGTTTACTGCTCGATGGTAAATGGCTGCCAGTGCGCTTTTTAGAGCCGTTTCCGGTAAAACTCTCGAACAATCGCGCAACGCCGATCGGTATGAATAAAAAAGTTGTTCTTGTGCAAGAAGGGAGTACCTATAAAGAGCCGATCAAATTTAAAAATACCGGCAATACCGAGTGGTATCAAAATGACCTAGAGCTAACGGTTTTGCACCGCCGTGAAAAATGGAAGCTACACCCCGAGCAAGAAGTAATCGCGCCGGGTGCAACAGCGACCTTTCCGTTTGAGGTCGAGGCAAAATCGCGCGTGCAACCATACGTGTTTTTGCTCAAAGACAGCACGCAAATCCTCGACCGCACGCCACTGATCATGCTGGGCTTGAAGCGCGCGCCACAACGCGCCTTATCGCTTGTTCCAAATGCGCAGGCTGCCACGCCAACACCGACTCCACAACCAGAAGCGAAGCCTCCACAAACCGACACTGATCAGATTCGCATCAAGCTTTCATTCCCCATAGACCTGTCGACGGTCGAAGTCTCGTCGGTAAGTAATTTTTCGGTAAGCGATGCTTCTGGCCAGCTTTTACTCCCTGCTCGGGCAGAAAGTGTGCAAGCGGTAAACCAGGTCGGCCCACTGGTAGAATTTCGTGGGCAGTATTATCAGGCCATCCGCATTTCACCAGATGCGGACAATGGTATTCTTGAACTAGTGAATTGGAGCCGCCACGCTGCCTGGGATGTCAATAAGCGCTGGAACGACAATGTGTTCCCGGGCACGCTCGAAATCCGCGTGGTGGATGATACATTAACGGTGATCAACGAATTACCGCTCGAGGACTATTTGCTCGGATTAGGTGAGACAGTCGAAACCAACCATGCCGAAAAAAAGCAAGCCATCGCCGTGGTGGCACGGAGTTACGCCCGGCACTATATGGACCAGCGCAACCGCAAATACCCCGGCAAGCCATATGATGGCAGTGACGATCCGGCAGAATTCCAAAAATACCTTGGTGCCAATCTTACCAAGCGTTCACCTGGCTGGGTAAAGGCGGTAGAGGCGACTACAGGTGAAGTATTGACATATAATGGCAAAGTCATCAAAACGCCGTTCCACACGAGCAGTGGCGGACGCACGACCAGTGCCGCCGACCGGTGGGGCTGGACGGATACGCCCTATTTTCCGAGTGTCGACGATCCGGGTTGCGCCGATAAAGCTCCGGCCGGCCATGGTGTTGGCATGAGCGGCTGCGGCAGCCAGCATTTTGCAGAGCAAGGCTGGGGGTATGAAGAGATTCTGGAATATTTTTATCCGGGAGTGACGGTCGCCACTAATTAAGTTTCATCCCTGTAATCACAGATTCAACCAATTCACGAAACTCTTCTCTCTCATTCCTAAAATCATCGCCTGGCAATAGTTTATCATGAGTGCAGATGGCAGCTGCCGGTTCCAGGCTACCATCACGGATCTGCGACAACAGCCATTGACGCATCGTTTCAGCATAAACGAGGGCCGCTAGAGACATGGCACCAGATGTATGATGAATTGATTTATTTCTTACAGGAGTATATCCATCAATCGTTGGTCTTACTTTAGGTTGTGGCCTGACTGGCATTATGCGTTCGCTACACGGTGACAATCTATCGGGCATCGGTTGTAAGAGAGAAAATAGGTTGCCCCGATTTAAGCGTGTCTCATACCAAATGTCAATATAATTTTGGCAATTATTGATACTTTTTAATTGCACTTCTAGAGCAGACATGGGGCAATATATCTTCCTCGTATCTCGCTACTGACAACAATATCTTGTCAATGTGCTCGGTAAGGACGACAGAGTGCGCTAGAGTTATTTTTGGCATATAAAAAAATCATTCCGACTTGCCTGTTTGACGAATTTTCAATCAAAGGGAGTCGGAGAGAAGCAAACATCACGTAATCGTTTAGCCTATAATCACATTATCGAGTAACCGCGTTTTGCCGATTCGTATCGCTGCCACCAACACCGATGGCTTTGCCACCCACAGTACTTTTTCAAAAAACTCCGCACCACGAATATCCACGTAGTCGATTGCCGTAAGTGCCGGTTCTGCTTCGAGTAGTTCGCGCACGCCGCGTAAAATGTTCTTTGCATCGCGCTCACCGATAGAAAATGAGCGCTGGCCTTTTTGCAGTGCCCTATAGAGTAATGATGCCCTTTCGCGTTCACTTAGCGAGAGGTACACATTGCGGCTCGACATCGCCAGTCCGTTTGCTTCACGCACTGTGGGGCAGATGGCAATCTCGGTATCAAACTTACATGTGCGTGTAAGCCATTTCATCAATACCGTCTGCTGAAAATCTTTTTGGCCAAAATACGCCACTTGGGGACGGATCAGTTGAAAAAAACGAAACATCACCTGCGCCACGCCAACAAAGTGGTTGGGGCGAAATTCTCCTTCTAATTCGCCGAAGGCCTCTGGCAATTCCGGTATATTCGGAGCACGGTCACCTGGGTAGATATCTTTTTGTTCGGGTAAAAACACCGCATCTGCACCAGTGGCCGCCAGTTTGGCAAGATCACCTTCAATATCACGCGGATACGCCATAAAATCTTCTTCGGGCATAAACTGGGTAGGGTTTACAAAAACTGAGACAAGAATGGGCTGTCCGCTTTCTTTTGCCGCCTCGACCAAGGAAAGATGGCCTTGGTGTAACGCGCCCATCGTCGGCACCAAAGCCGGCTGCGGATTTTCCGCTAGCCACCAACTGAGTTCCTGCAGAGAGCGGATTTCTTTCATTTAGAGAGATATTATTCTTCATCTCATTGTTTTATCATTACTGTACAGAGTGTATCTGCTTGCGACAACTTCTCAGAATATCGGTGACCGACTTTACGTCTGAAGCGAAGCCGCCCCGCCACAACAGGGCGCCGCTAAGAAGAGCGAGCACTGGGAGCAATGACGCAATCCAGAAACACACAAAAAACAAAGAGCATGTCTCGCAGGATTCTTCAGGCTTGCCCCTCACTTAATGCGGGGGTCATTCGTACCTCACTCCCTTGCAAAGACAAGGTCTTTCGACCTTGCCTATCTCCACAACGAAAACTTTTTCGTGAGTAGATCGACATCTTTACTCGCCCCAAACAGGCAGACGCCAAAATATTCCAACTCTGCATCACTTTTCGCCTTTGTTTTCTGCAACTGCTCCGTAGATGTACCGCCCGTCATGGTATCGGTAAAATCGGTAAACTCGATTCCCTTCTCTATCGCCTCGGCGCGCAGACTGCGCAATTTGTTCGAGTTGTCGGCGCGGAGTACGATAAAGGGAAAATGTGAAATACTCGGATGCACACCTTCATCACCGTCGACGTATTGCAGAAAGTGTTTTTCGGAATCGTAGCCACCACTCACGCCTGCCGCCAGGTGCCCGAGGGCATTCATCAACTTTCCATGTTCAATTTTTTTGTTCAATACAGCAACGAATTTATAATCTCCATCAGCTGGATGTTTCACGCTCGTCGCGGCAGGTTCTGCTTTGGCTGTTACGGTAACAGGCTTCGGCAGTTCATCTGTAAGAGGGTTTTCTGGCTTCATTGTTGGAAACAGCACGACATCACGCAGATTCTGTTGCCCTGTGATCAGCGCGACAAAGCGGTCGATGCCCATGCCAAAGCCGGTCATCGGCGGAAAACCATGTTCCATCGCGCGCAAAAAACTTTCGTCGAGCTCCATCGCCTCTTCATCACCCGCGGCCTTGGCTGCCATCTGCTGCTCAAACAGTTCGCGTTGTTTCACGGGATCGATCAGCTCGCCATAGCTGTTAACGACTTCCCACCCCGCAATGAGGAGTTGAAAGCACTCTGCAGTGCCATCCCCCTTTGGCTGCGCGAGCGGCTTGAGCGCTTCGGGATAATCAAAAACAAACGTCGGCTCGATCAAGCGTGGGCGCGCGGTCTTTTTATAAATGTCGTCGAGCAGTGTCGCCCGCCCTTTTTTCTCTACTTCTTCAACGTGGTGCTTTTGCGCGGCAGCATCTAGTTCTGCATCGGTGATGGTAAACATATCGACATCGGCATATTTTTTGAGCAGGTCAGGGAAGCGTGCCACAGAAAACGGCTTGCCAAGGTCGATCTCGTGCTCGTTGTCGTCTTTATCAAAAACAGTCACAGATGTTTTGCCGAGCGCTTTTTTAGTCACAGAACGCACGAGTTCTTCTGTCCACTGACGGTTCTCCTCTAAATCGCTGTATGCCGCATACCATTCGAGCATGGTAAACTCTTGCAAGTGCGATGGGTCGCTCCCTTCATTGCGGAAGCATTTGCCCAGCTCGAACACGCGGTCGAACCCGCCACTGCAGGCGATCTTCAGCTCTAACTCCAAAGCGATACGGAGCACGAAATCGTGATCGAGCGCATTGTGATGCGTTTCGAAGACTTTTGCCATCGCTCCGCCCGCTTGAGCTTGCAGGACGCGCGTTTCGATTTCAAGAAAATCTTTCGCGTAGAAAAAAGTGCGGATCTCGCGGATCACATCAGAACGCAAAAGGAAGCGCGCGCGACTCTCGGCATTGGCGATGAGGTCGAGATTGCGCTGGCGGTAGATGGTCTCGCGGTCAGTAAGCCCGTGCCATTTCTCTGGCAGTGGCCGCAGTGCTTTGCTAAGAAAATGGATTTCGTTCGCGAGGATAGTAAGTTCGCCGTGCTTGGTGCGAAAGCATTCGCCGACTACCCCAAAGTAATCACCCAGATCGAGCAATTTCTTCCAAAAGTTCTCATGTGATTTCTCTTCGTCCGAGTCCAATCCGGTGATTTGCGTAAACCCACGCATAAAGCAGACCTGGATCTTCCCCGAGTCATCCTGCAGCGTGCCAAACGAAATCCGCCCGTGCTCGCGAAAGGTCATCAGTCGCCCGGCAATGCGCACGTCATCTTGCGGGCTGCTTTGAATCGCTTCTACTTCGCGAAGCTGTTGATTTTCGGATTCCACGTGCAATCGCTCTGCATTCGTATTTTCTTCGAATTTCTTGGCAAACGGTTCAATGCCAAGTTGGCGGATTTCGTCTATCTTCCCTAAGCGTTCACGCATTAACGGATCCATTTCTGTTCAATAATATTCCCGTCGAGTATGACAGAAAATAATGCAGATTTGAAGTGGAAGCGCGCAGCGTCGTTGCGAAGGAGGGAGCGGTACACGACTGAAGCAATCCAGAAAAAACATTGACTGTTGTACATGTCTGGTTTGCCACGTCGTGCCGCACTGCAAGATCTCTTGCAAAGACGATTCACGGCTACGCTTTACTGTTTCAAAGATTTCGCTACCTTTTGACGATTCTGTGCATCTAGCGGACAGAGGGGTAAACGAAAGACTTCTTCGCATTTCCCTTGCAGCGCGAGTATGGTTTTTATCGGGGTAGGGTTCGCCTCGACAAAACAGAGTTCAAATAGTTCGACGAGTTCAGCATCGATTTTTTCAGCGGTAGAAAAATCTCCGACAAGAGCAGCATCTACCAGTGCTTTCATCTGTTCCGCTCGGACATTGCTCGCGACAGAGATAACCCCTTGAGCGCCCTTCTTGATGAGCGGCAGCGTCATGTCGTCGTTGCCAGACAGAATCGTGAAATCCGCTGGCAGTTTTTCGATAATCGCATCGATGGTCGCAAAATCGCCAGTAGCATCTTTCAGGCTGACAATGTTTGGGATAGTAGCTAAACGTAAAATGGTTTCGGATGCTAAGCGAACACCCGTTCTACCCGGTACATCGTAGAGGATAATCGGCAGATCTGGAGTGCTTTGTGCAATGGCCTGAAAATGAAGAAAAAGGCCTTCTTGGCTTGGCTTGTTGTAGTATGGAACCACAATTAATGCGGCATCTGCACCGTTTGCGGCGGCTTTTTCGGTCATGCAGATCGCTTCGCGCGTACAATTGCTTCCCGTTCCGGCTATCACTTTCGTGCGCTTTTGCACGATATCAATGGCGACCTTGATAATATCGATATTCTCTTGGTGCGAAAGTGTGGGGCTTTCTCCTGTGGTTCCACACACGACGATTCCTTCAACCTGTGCAGCGATCTGCTCTTCGATGAGGTTTGCAAATGCATCGCGGTCAAAACTGGCATCGGGGCAAAAGGGTGTGATCAAAGCGGTGTAAGTTCCTTGCCACATAGAAGCGTATATATCAAAATACATCATAGCAGAGCGCTGTCGAATCCACATAAAACTTACCTTTGCTAAATTTGAAAAATAGTGTATTATAATCTGATATAATATAAAATAATGGAAAATCACGTTAAAGAAGGCATGATGAGTGCGCTCTCGAAGACAAGTCGCATTGCCGCGGTTTTCTTGGGTTTTTCTATGGTTTTTGGCTTGTTACTCGTATTCGATAAAACAGCGAAAACGCCAAATCTCAAAGCCGACATTTTGGCCGAAACGAGTGAAAAGACATCTGCGACTGCCGCGTTTTTAGAAGCGAGCTTTGAGGAGCACTATCAGATCGCGCTCGAACAGGCATTTCAAGATGTACCCAACGCGAAGGCTTTTTTGGCGGATGTTGCTCGCTGGTCACATATCGCTGATGTTCGCATTCAAGATATTGATGGGGGGGTGTACGTGAGTGTTCTTGCTGCTAGTCGAGGCGATACGCTGCACGAATACTTTGGTTTTTTTGAAAAAACCGCTCAAGAAATCACGCAGATCATTTGGAGTGGCGTTCTGTCCGCGCAACTCGAAAGCCAAGCGAAATATCCGAGTGGTGAGTACTCTACCCTTTCAGTAATCAACACTAGTTCAGTACCGTGGCTTACCAACGACAGTTGGCGTGATGAGATCGGCGGAGCAGAAATCGTGCTTTTGGCGGCGGATGGAGGCGATACGGTAACCAACGGTGAATCTGCCACATTTGTTTATAAAACGGATCAGGAAAAAATCGTGCCAAAAAATACGACACGCGGCTTTCTGATACAGATTCAAGAGTAAGCAAAGAGCTACAAGCAAGAAATAACAAGTTGGTTTTATTGCAAATGAAGACGTCAGATGTTTTTTTTTGACTTGGAATTTCATATGGCAGTTTGCACTTTTCACAAGAAACAGACTGACAGAGCTCTCTCTGTTTGCTGTTTGCTACCTCTTGCCCAAAACAAAAAACATGTGCCACAATAGCGCAGCATTTTTTTGAATCGATATGAAAGCTCTTAGTACAGAAAACGTCAATATGGACGCCGTAAACGGAAAGATCATCGCTGTTCTTGGTTATGGCGCACAAGGCCGCGCTCAGGCAATTATGATGCATAAGTCTGGCCTGAATGTGGTGGTAGGAGTACGCGAAGGCGGCAGCAGTTGGAACAAAGCCCAGGCCGACGGATTGAAGGTCGCAAGTATTGCGGATGCAGCAGCACAAGCCGATGTCATTCACATCCTCTTGCCAGATGAAGTGCAGAAAGAGATTTATGCAAAAGATATCGAGCCGCATCTGACTGCTGGCAAAACGCTCAGCTTTTCGCACGGATTCAATATTGTCTTTAAACGGATTGTTCCGCCCGAGGGAGTTGACGTGATTATGGTCGCACCCAAAAGCCCGGGTACGGAGGAACTAAAAGAATACGAACGCGGTTTCGGCGTACCAGCTCTGATTTCGATCAACATCGATGCGACCGGCAACGCAAAAGACACCGCCATAGGTATGGCACACGCTATGCGCTTTACCCGCGCTGCAGTTTTGGAATGTAGTTTTGAAGATGAGACCTACGAAGACCTATTTGGCGAGCAGACGGTGCTCTGCGGCGGCGCTGCAGAACTCGTAAAATACGGCTTTGAAGTGCTGACCGAAGCGGGGTATCCGCCCGAAATGGCGTACTTTGAGTGCCTGCACGAGCTCAAACTGATTGTGGATTTAATGTATGAAGGCGGGCTCGAACACATGTGGGATGTGGTTTCAAACACTGCCGAGTTTGGCGGAAGAACCGTCGGCCCCAAGATTATCGATGCCAGTATTAAAGACCGCATGAAAGCAGCGCTCAAAGATGTGGAAAGCGGCAAATTCGCCGAAGACTGGATGAACGACTACGAGGCTGGTCTTCCGCTTTTGAAAAAGCTACGCGAAGAGCAAAAGAGCCACCCTGTCGAAAAAACGGGAGCAGAAGTGCGTGGCCTGTTTCGCAAAGGCGAATAATCTTTAGTGCTCCCTAGAGTGGGAAACCGGAGTGGATAGAGATATAAGAATTAACTAAAAAAGCAGCTTAACGAGCTGCTTTTTTTGAAGCGACTTTAAAAGTTTAGACTTCGTTAATTTTTCTAAGCTCTGCCCTGATTTCAGCAGCAGCTTGCTCAAATTCTCGAGCAACTACCTCGGCTTCTCGAAGATCAAGAACAGAATCTGCTGATCCGACAAGTCGGATGGTTTCGCTGTGCATAGGTTTTTCACTGAGTGTCATATGAATATAAAAAAGCTCTTCGCTAATATGCTTCTAAATACTATCGTCAAAACTTTTTTGGCATTTTCAGATGACAAAGATTAGGGGTCACTCAAAGCATTCTACTACTCATACAAAAATTAGAAAAGCAACGATTCTTGATTTGTAGCCTCTATTACAACGAGTATTCGACAACTGATTTGCCAATCAAGTATGCTCACCCATGAATCTTTTTATATGTTATGAATAATTTTCGTTTTTCATCTCTGCTGCTTGTGCCCATGGTTTTGGTCGTCGCAGGCTGTAATTTTCCACAAGTCACCGAACCGTCGCCAACGGCTTCGCCTGCTACGCAAGCAAGCCCGATGGCAGAAGGCTCGACAGAAACATTACAGCCGAATTCCGTATTATCCGCTTACAGCGAAGGACGATTTAATGAGCTCCAAGGAAACGAGAAATTTGCCCTCTTTTTCAGTGCTCCGTGGTGCCCCAAGTGTGTCGCAACCAAGCAAGCGATCTCTGAGACTCCAGAACAATTTGCGGGTGTCACGCTCTTGGATGTCGATTACGACACAGCCGTCGAATTAAAGCAGCAATACGGCATTACGCTTCAGCACAGTTTTGTCTTTTTCGACGAAAACGGTGAAGTCGTGGCGACTAATAAAATGCCACCAGACTCAGAAGTAATAGCGTTTTTTCAAGAAGGGACTATCCCGACATCGAATTGAGATCACTCAGGCAGACATCTTGGTTCTGCCACTACAATCCAAGTGTCCAGACTCTCGATAATCAACTCTGGTAGGACTCCTGCTGTTTGCCTTCCTGATTGCCGAATACCAAATTTATTGCGCCAAAGAGAAAATCTTCCTACAATAATCATACTTTTAATGCCGCAAATGATTCTCTCTGACCGCGATATTCTTGCCAAAATCGAAGCAGGGCTGATTATGATCGATTCGCCGAATCCACATTGGAAAGATCAAATTGGCGCCAGCTCGATGGATATGCGTTTGGGAAAATATTTTAAGATCTACGAACACGGCAAGTATCCGGTACTCGACCCGTCAATCATGAAAGATACCGATGAGATTACTCGCCTGATCGAAGTGAAAGACGGCGAATCATTTATTGTACAACCGGGGGAGTTTGTGCTGGGCGTTACGCTTGAAAAAGTCGGCCTGCCAGATGACGTCGTCGCCCGGGTAGAAGGCCGCAGCAGTTTAGGAAGACTGGGAATCATCATCCATTCGACGGCCGGTTTTGTCGATGCCGGCTTTGCCGGAACGATCACTCTTGAAATCACGAATATCAATCGCATGCCGGTTGCCCTGCATCCGGGTATGCGGGTTTGCCAACTGGCGTTCGAGCCGATGACCAGTCCGGCGAATGTCCCCTACTCCCAAAAAGGCACTTCCAAATATCAAGACCAGGTGTTTCCGCAAGAAAGCCGCATTTACCAAGACCCGTTCTTTGCCAAGAACGACAAGACAGAAGCAAAAGCGGCTTGATTTTTAAGAGGACTTCGATAAGAATATCGTGGTCAGAAAAAAAGCAAAGGGGGCGATTAGCTCAGTTGGCTAGAGCGCGTGCTTGACTCGCACGAGGTCACAAGTTCGAATCTTGTATCGCCCACCACGCTTCGCTTTGCCATGAACGAAGTGAATGGGAATGGAAGTGTGTCCTGAGCGGAACGAAGTGAAGTCGAGGGGCATCGTAGATCAACACAGAAATAGTTAAATGTTCGCAGTTTATCGAACGGCAATCATTTCGAACTGCCCTCGCACCGCTTGACACCTTGCACCGAAACGCGCGTATACTGTAATGAATCTTGATTTTTCTACGAGGATGAAAAACAACAAAGCAGTGCTTTCCGCCTTTGCGTTCACTGGCTTGGCCGCCATGGTACTGATCAGTTTTATTATCATGGAGAATTCTGTTGCCCCAAGCCCAAACAAGAACACGAGCTCAAACGCAGAGCGAAATGATGATGGACGCGACAAAATGTGGGAACGCGACCTAGCAGAACAGTATGGTATTACTGTCGGTGCCCAATACGAAAATAAGTTCGTCTATGCTTATGACCAAGAAGCGGATGTAAGCGCGATGCGAGCGCACTGTCGTAAGTATGGCGGTTCGTTCAATGAGTGTGGTTCACCCTGCGCGCCCGACGCCGAAGTCTGCCAAGCAGTTTGTGTCTTTACCTGCGAATTCGACGAACCAGATGATGATTCGGAGACATCGGAGAGTGCTATCCGCCTCGACTTCCCGCAGTCAGGAGAAGTAATAGAAAGCCCGCTGACGGTTACAGGGGCAGCGCGTGGTACTTGGTATTTTGAAGGCCAGTTCAATGTAGTACTTACCGACTGGGATGGTCTGATCATTGCCGAAGCGTCTGCGACCGCACAAGATGAATGGATGACAGAGGATTTTGTTCCTTTTGAGGCGACACTCGAATTTGAGCAACCGGACTACGGTGACACTGGTTCACTTATTCTGCAGAAAGCAAACCCTTCTGGGTTGCCTGAAAACGACGCGGCGTACGATATCCGAATCCGCTTTCTACAACCTATACCTTCTCCTATTGCTTCTTAGTGCTCATGGTCATTCATGCTTTTACCGCCTGATAGGCCATGAAAGAGAATTTTTTCGCAGACATGGTCATCATCGGCGGCATCGTTCTGATCGCATACGGCGTTATGCTGAAGTTCGGTTTTCGTCTGCCCGGTGATATTGTCATCCGGCGTGAAAATTTCACAATGTATTTCCCGATTGCTTCGATGATTTTTTTAAGCATGGTAATCAGCCTCATCATCCGATTTTTGAACAAATAAGTTATTCATTTACTCACTCGTACATACGAAGTGTTGGCATACAGTGGAAACTCTTCGATTTGTATCCTCTCAAACAGCTCTGCCGGTAAACCGATATCGCCAACAAATACATCGCCGATCTTATCGTTCTCAAGCAGATGTTTTTTTGGCATCCCCAACGTGAGTACCGTGGCATGATGAAAACAGGGCACATGCCATTGACCGGATTCGACATCAAGCCCGGTAGGAATATCAATCGCGAGTTTCGATGCCGCAAGTGCGTTAGTGACGATGAGGATTTCTGCCATGCGTTCGTCAGGGGCACCCTTGGCGCCATAGCCAAGCAGACAATCGACAACGAGCTTGGTGTCTTCGGAAGGAAAATCAAGCTCCGGAAGTGCAATCTCACGTGCCGCGTACAACTGCTGTGCCGTCAATTTGCGCACGTCTTCTTTTGCGAGAATCAGTTCGACATCGATTCCACGCGCATGCAGGTGGCGCGCGGCGACCAAGCCATCGCCGCCGTTGTGCCCACTACCAACAAGAAAGCTGACTTTCGCCGGCGCGTGAAAATATTCGATGATAAATTCGGCGGTCGTGCGGCCTGCGTTTTCCATCAGTTGAATCGGCTGCAAGCCGAATTCTTCTGTCGCCTTTCGGTCGATTTCACGCATCTGCTGAATGGAAACTGCTTTCATGAAACCGACTCGAAATCTGCTTCTGAAAACCGTTCGATGGTGTATGTTTTGATCGTCGCTGTTTTCCAGGCGTCAGCTGCTAACCCGGCTTTGAGTGAAAGTTGGCGTAAAAATTCCTGTTTCTCCGGAATCTCTGACCACATGACCGGTAAAAAGTTTGCCGTGTGCGCGTTCGATTCAAGTGCCGCACCATGCTCCCCAGGAGTAATTGCATCAAGCAATTCTGCTTCGCTCTTCCAGATAATGATCTGCGGAATCGAGACAATACCGATCTCGATGATCACATCGTCAAATTCTGCTTCGGTAACCGGTTGAAAACGCGGATCACCAAAGGCGGCAGAAGTGGTGTACTCCACTACAGCCTGCGCAACAGGGATTTCAGGCGAATAACTGCCAAAGCCGCCTCGCAGTTCGTCATTCAGAAAAAGTCTAATAAAGACACCGCTTAGCTGGGCATAGGTCGGATCTGGAAATTCATGCGGTAATTCTAAATCGTCGCCTTGCAGATGGATGCCAATGGTAGTGCGCGCTAAGGAAAGCAGCCGCTTGCGGGTGGTTGTGTCTATCAATGAAAAAAAATATCGTTTCTATTATACATAAAAATTGTTGTCTGATTGAGGATTTATAGCCGAAGGCAACATTTTTGGCGGAATAGTTCTTGTTTGCTGGCATCAAACCGTTACTATGAGAGAGCAAATTAAAAGTCTGATGCTCCTAAAAACAATCCTTACCTTCCTCGTGCTTGATACGACCGTCACTCTGTATCATCGCTATAAAAAGCATCTCGATAGAACTCAGCAGTATTCGCGCACGTTTCGTGTGCCAGCAAATAAAGCCAAGTTTTTATGGAATCTGACGTGGTATGGCGACAAATCTGAGCGGTAAACGGAACAACACATCTTTGACGAGACATTGCTGATGATCGAAAGTGCGCAGCGGAGGATTATTTACGATATATTTTTGAATACTGAACTGGTGCCCAAAGATGAAGGGTTTCTTCCAACAGCAACATTGGTCGCCGAAGCCTTGGCCGAAGCGAAACAAGAGCAGCCCACTTTGCAGAGCATACTGATCACCGACCCGGTCAATACATTTTACGGCACCGACTTCTGCCGCACCCTGCACACGATTGGCAGCAGTGGATACGACGTGATTATCACCGATACAGACAAATTGCCAAATCATAACCTCTTATATTCCGGTATCTGGCACATATTTTTTGGCTGGTTCTCTACCGGAAAAAAGGGCTGACTTCCGCATCCACTCAAGCCATCACGTTTCACGACGATACGCGCGGTACTAAAGGCGATGAACGTACGGGCAAACCACCGCAAGGTACTAGTGGTCGATAACAGCGTACTCATATCATCATCAAACAACGATAATAAAAGCAGCTATTATAGCGATACTGGGGTGAAAATTGCCGATGCGAATGTTGCCGATTATTATGCTGCCAGTGAGCTTGAAATAGCACGTTTTTCCGAAACGACAGACGGAGAGATTCCTCAAATACCAGAATCTGGCGGCGAGGGTGAAGTAGAGGTGCAACCGCTGATCGGACATCGTATACAAGCAGCAATGCTCCAAGACATCCGCAGTACTGTAGTGGGTGATTCGGTTTCCATCGCTATGCTCTTTTTTTCATATCGACCGATCATCAAAGCTCTAAAAGAAGCGGTGAAGCGGGGCGTAAAAATCTGCGTGATACTCGATTCATATGTGTTTAGTTTTGGCGCCAAGAAGGCCGGTTTTCCCAGCCGATTTATCGCGTCAGAATTACATAAGGCGGGCATTGAAGTGCGTTGGTTTCAGATACGGCAAGAAGAATTTCATAGTAAGGCGATGCTGATCGAAAAAAAGCACAACTGCATTCTGCATGCGGGTTCGGCAAACCTCACACGTCGTAGCTTGTTAGGTACGAATCTCGAGAGTAACATTCGCATTACAGCGGAAAAAGATGTTTACATCTGCCAAAGTGCAATGGAATATTTTAGTCGTATCGGGCAAGAGCCCTACTCGAAAAAATATCAGGGGAGCAAGCCCCGCTTTTTTTGGCCATACTATTGGTTCGGTATTTTTGCCGAACGCTCGGGCATTGCTACCTACTAACTATGAAAAAAGGAAAGATATTAATGTGGGCATTAAAGACAGTTGCGTTTCTCTTGCTCGTAGGAGCGATTGCTTACATCTGGTTACAGATCGATATCGAGATGATCACCGATCGAGAACGCATTCAAAAGATCGTTGAAGATAACTTCTGGCGCGCATCTTTGCTGTATATCGCCATGTTTATGGCGGTTAAACTCTCGTTTGTACCCGGAGTTCCGATGTCAGCAATTGGCGGGTACGCATTTGGGGCGTTTTGGGGAACATTTTTTGCCGCATTTGCCTTTACCATTGTCTCGGTATTCATGTTTTTGATGGCGCGATTTTTAGGCGAACGTTTTACGCGCAAAGTGATAGAAAACAAATTTCAAAGTCTTGCCAAGTATAACGACCAACTGCAGCGACACGGATTACTGACAGTGATATTCTTGCGTATTGTACCTACTGTTCCGCTGGGCGTACTCAATTTTGGTCTGGGCATTACCAAAGTACGGACAATGGATTATATCTTGGGCACCATTATCGGAACTATTCCAGGCAATGCCCTGCTTGCGGGAATCGGGGCAAATGCCGATAATCTCTATTCGTGGCAGTTCATTTCACTCGTGCTCGTGTATCTCTGTTTTTTAGTGGCCACCGGTTGGTACGCGAATCACAAACGTCAAACATGACTCAAGAGCAAAGATTTCGTGTCGGCATATATAACCTGCAATCTGGAGTCGCTACGACCAAAGGGTTCTGGCACTATCTGACTACGGCCTGGAAATACTGCCTACCCCACGGTTCAGAGTACATTCACTGGGCAGGAGAGCTCACCAAAACGGAAAATATAGATATTATCGGGCTTGCCGAAATAGACGCCGGTTCATATCGAACACGGCAACAAGATCAATTAGAGGTGTTTACAAACAGTGCAAAATTGCCGTACAAAGCCTTTTTTCCTACTCTCACCATGCGTACGGCACATCAGGGCAATGCGGTGTGCAGCCGTTTTCCAGCTCTCTCATTTCACAATCATAAACTGCCCGGCTTGGGTGAGCCCCGTTTTTTGGGGCAAACCAAAATCGACCTCGGCAAGCAAAAATTGAATTTTTTTGTCACGCACCTCAGCCTCGATCGCTTTCACCGTGCCGAGCAGATCGAAGCCGTTGCAGCAATCGTTGATGCCACATCTGGGCCGACGATTTTGGTAGGAGACTTTAACGTCTTTCATCACGATGAAATGTGGCTTTTGCACGAAAGTCGCCTCGTCATGGCCACGGCCGACGCAACTTTTCCTTCATGGCGACCGAATCGGGCACTTGATTATATCTTTTTTAGTAAAGAGTTCCGCATTCTGCAAAGCAAAACAAACCCAGCAAAATTCAGCGATCACCTTCTCTTTTGGGCAGAAGTGATTTTGACAGACTGAGGCGCTTCAATTTTGTCGGATTTAGCTGTATAACAAGCAACTTTGTAAGTTGCTCCGAAACATTTCTTCATCTGTTTCACGGTTCGGGCAGACTCATAGATCTGCCCCTTCGTTGAGAAATGCCAGATGTTCGTCGCCAGACTCCAGAAAAAAAAGGCTGACAGGACTCTCTCTCTGTTTCCTGTTTGCTTGCACCTGTACACTTACAGCTTCCCGACCTGGCTATGCTACCGCGACCACAAACCCCTTGCGGCGGCGCACCGTGACACTGTGAATATTGCCGTACGCAATAATCCACACCGTATCGCCTCGACTACTAACAATATCCATACCAGACATTTGCGGAATCTCTGGGCAGATTTTTTTTACGAGTGCTTGCTTCGCCGTCCACATCTTATAAAAGTGATTCCAATCCATTTTTCCTACTGCTTGCCATTCTTTTTCAGAAAAAGCGGAGAACAGGAGTGGATTGCGGATTTCAACGCGTTCCATATCTACTCCCACTGGCTTATTATCCGCAGCGACAAATGCTTTTCCAGCGGCATAGGCGATGGACCAGTAGATGTTTTCTGGGAACACCGGCAACCCTTGCGGTGTCGATTCAGGAAAATATTCTTTCACGCCAAAGCGCAGGTCGATCAATCGCGAAACCAGATAGCGTGCGGCAATGCCATCGTGATAACGGTCTTTATCGACTAATTGTTCGATGTAGAGTTTAGGAAAATAGCGTTCAGCAACCAAAATCAACTCGGGTGTTACCGTGTTCAGCGAACAGGCGACAGGTAAAAGAGCTTCAGTCGCTGCGGTTTTCATGTTGGTTTTGATTACAGAAAATTTTCTTCGCGGCCTAGGTTTTGGACCACTTGAAAATCAAAAAAGTATAGAGCAAAGCTGGGAACTCTGCAAGCAAATTGCCTGCGAGGTGAGAAATACCTTTTGCGTGTGGGGTTCATTTACGAACATTTTTTGTATTCAAGAACTATTCGATCCGTTCCGCAACAAAGATGCGGCGTTGGCGATTAGTATTTACCGGCCAGCAGGTCATCAGGCTCGATATCTCGCGGTCTTGTGGTTGATCGAGCACATTCACTTCTTGTGGCCAGACGATCTTATCTTCGTAGATTCGATACGTGTATTTTTTATTGTTGTGATAGACGACATACGCATCCCCTACTTCAAGCTCGGTCAGACGCGCAAAAACATCTTTATACTTACCCGGATCACTTTGGTAGTAAGATGAATGCCCCGTGATAAACACATTTCCCATATATCCCGGCAGCGCTGTGCGCGGGTAATGGACGACTCCATCACGCAATGAGCGCAGGATGATATTTTCGAGCTTGCGCCAATCGTTTAGTGGAGTATCGGCTCCGATATCAAAGATGATCGGCACCTGAATACCGAGCTTATCGATGACCAGACAATTGTTGCAAGGGGCGGCCACAAAGCCAGCCTGCAGCTCGGCAAAAGACTTAGAGGGGAGATTGAGTTTCTTATCCTCTAAGCGGTAAATAAGTTCGGCGATTTCGCCACGCGTCACGCGAGAATCAAAGGTTCGAATACTTGTAGGAATCGCGCCAAGTTCTTGTAAACCCAGTACAAAAGGGCGAAACCACTCGCCCCCGCCTTCATTACTGCGGATACCAAAGGCCATGCCGACGATCTTGGCGACTTCGACAAATGAGACCTTTTGCGCCGGGCGAAAGGTGCCATCAGAAAAACCGCGTACAATCCCCTCTTTCTGCGCCATGCAGACATGCGGAGCAAACCAACTATTTATGGGAACGTCGCGAAAAAAGGCAAAGCTCATACCGTGAAAGCGCCGTAAACATTCATTCAGCTGCTCTTCAGGGTATTTCGCCGCCATTACTATTTTCAGCAGCTCGGCGCGGCTCAGGGTATCGTTGGGGCCAAAGCGCACTCCCCCATCGAACCCCGTCATTATGCCAGCATCGGCAACGTACGCGATTGCGTTTGCAAAGGGGCTTGCCTGCGGAACATCAGGAAAAGCAAAGGAATTGCTCGGCAGCAGAAAAACCGCAACGACCAAACAGCGGAGCAGACCAATCCTTGCGCGGCGAAAGCAGCGAAATGCGCGAGGCATAGATTTTTTATTTTATATTGTATAATACTATATTTATTCGTTTAAGGCAAGCTGAGCTTAAGCAAAACAACGCCACATAGAACAACCAGCATCGCTAGCCAGTGCCCAATTTTTAGATGTTCGTGTAAGATAAAACTCGAAAGCAGTGTGGCACTCACCACACCCAGCGGCGCCATGATCGATGCCGCTACACCGGGCGAACCGATTACCATCAATACCGGCATGATACCGCTTCCGAGCAATGTTCCTGATGAGATGAGAGAAATCCAACCGATGTCTTTTGCGCTCACATGTGAATGATGATTCTGCGAGAGACTTTTACGCCACACATACTTGCGAAGCAGAAAAATCGCCGCGGCAAAAAAGCCAATAAACACCTCCCAAAAATATGCGGCAGCAAACGGATCAGTATCGCGCGCTACGATCACCATGCAAAAAACCGTCACACTAATCAGGAACGGAAAAGCGAGCATGTATCCGAATCCGATAATCCTGCGCGAATCCAGATGCGGCATGTGTGTATTCTGCATGGCGAGTAGCACGACTCCAAAAATTATCAAGGCGATAGCCCCATAGCTAAGTACCGGAACGATTTCGCGGAAAAATAATGCGCTCCAGATAAGCAACCATATCTGTATCGTCTGGTCAAATGTCGCTACGATTCCGATGGGAAAGTAGCGTTGTGCCATTAGCATACAGGCAAATCCTACCGCTCCGCTCGCTCCGGAAATCAAGAGTAATTTGTAATGCATAAGTGTCGCCACAATGCTGTCGGGTGCAGCAAGAAACAGCAATGGCACCAGTGTGATGATGAACGAAAGATTCCTTATGGCTCCTACAAGATACGGATCGATTTTGCGACCAAAATGCGCCATCAGCGAATCTTGAAAGGCATAACCAAAAGCAGCGATTCCTGCTAAAACAAAAAAAGTGACGGAATACCCCGGCGGCAATAGTGCAATGATATCCATTCGAGAAGCGCAAAAAAATAATCCGTAGTATAGCAATACCAGCTTTTTTAGGCGAGCGATAGCTTCAAGAACACGACCCCCAAAAGCACAATACCGATTGCCCCCCACTGCTTGTGGGTAAGCGATTCTTGAAAAATAACGCGCGAGAGCAAAACAGCTATCACTACCCCCAGCGGCTGCATAATGGCTTGTACCACACCTGGTGATCCGATAGTCATAAGAACTGGAGAAATACCAGAGCCGAGCAACGTGGTTGAGGTGATGAGTATGACAAAGCCTGCCTCTTTAAGCGAGATGGTCGATCTATATCTGCGATCAAGTTTAGATTGAAAAACTGTTATCCGCAGCAAATACACCGCCAAAGCGATGAAGCCGATGGATACTTCCCAAAAATAAGCAGTCGCAAAAGGATGGGTTTGCCTTGCTACCATAACCATAAAAAGCAGCATTAGGCTCATAAAAAACGGGCTCAGAAAGACATAGACAAAACCCAGGTTTGCCCGAGCATCCAAATGCGGAAGGTGTGTTCGCTGCAACATCAAAAACACTACTCCGCCTATAACCGTAGCGATCGCCAAATACGCCAGTGCTGGAATAAATTCGTCAAAGAAAATGACACTCCAGAGCAGCAACCACAGCTGCGCCATCTGCGAAAAAGTCGCTACGACACCGACCGCAAAAAAACGTTGCGCAAAGAGCTGCGACGAAAATGCAATTACGCCACAAGCTCCTGAAAGCAAAATCATATCATAATGCTCAAGTGCGGCAGCAATACTACCGACTGGGGCAAGCAACAGCAGTGGCGAGAGGGTGACAATAAAAGCCAGGTTGCGCCAAACGGTGATCAAGAACGGATCGATACGCCGACCAAAATGCGCCAGGAGTGTGCTTTGGAATGAGTACCCAAAAGCAGCGATTGCTGCGAGTACAAAAAATGTTGCGGAATATCCCGGCGGAAGGAGTGCAACGATATCCAGCTGCAGTGAAAAAAAGTGAAAGGAGTCTAACAGATTCTCAATTCAGACGATATTGGAATGTAGAGATATACTACAGCATGTTTTTTTTGAGCGACCCTCCGAAGCACCATTCCGGGACAGCTTGCAAAAGAAAGTCTCCAATATTCTAGAGCGAAAGGAATTATAGATGCTGTTCGCGTTGGCACTGTTTTCGGTTTTGCGCGAAGGTGTAGAGACGGTGATTTTTTTGCAAGCCCTCAGTGCGCAAGCCGATACTCCCTTTGCTTTTTGGGCCGCTTAGCTCGGTTTCTTAACGGCAATCGCTCTGGCTGTTGCCATATTCTGGAGCTCAAAAAACGTATCGCCAAAACGCTTCTTTCAGGTGACCTCATATTTTCTCGTCTTCATCGCCGCCGGCTTACTGGCACATGGGATTGTAGAATTTCAAGGAGCCGGCGTGTTGCCGATCATCATCAAACCGGTCTTCGATCTTTCGAGAGTCTTGAGTGAATCAGAAGGAATTGGAGCGATTTTAAAAGCCCTCTTCGGTTACGATGCCAATCCGTCGCTGATCGCGGTAATCGCCTATGTCGCTTTCTTGGTGTCGTCATTTGCAATGCTAAGACGCCGCGCAAAATAATGTGATCTATACGTGCAAAAGGGGTGCCATGCAGCGATTACAAATCATCAGGTGTAAATTGCCCGTTACATGAATGGCGATTAACAGAGATTAAGAGTGAGTATGGGTAGGACTTCCCCTTTGGTTGGGGGGATTGAGGGGAGTCGAAGTTGCCGCAGGTCGCTTTTTTCTGTTTTTTTTGTTTGTTGCACAAAACTCCCCCTCACTCAGAGGGGAGAAGCTCCGCGCTTTTAAGCCTGCCCGAATCCCTGATTGCCGATTGCGAATTACGAGAATTTTCATTATAATAAAGGGATTAAAACCAAATACACCTGATGCTAAATATCTTCTTTTTTCTGGGCTCGCTCTTCTTTTTTACCTTTGTCATTGGAAAAGCGCTCGAGAAGATCCGCGTACCATGGATTTTTGCGGCACTGCTCATTGGCACGTTTCTTTCGATATTTGATGATTATCTCCTCATCCCCGAGACAATGCCCTCGCTCAGTTTGCTCTCGGAACTGGGAATGTATTTTTTACTGTTTATGATTGGTTTTGAGATCGATCTAGATAAACTGAAGAAAATAAAGGGTTTTATTTTTCAAAGCACTGCCGTCATTATTTTACTGGAGGGAATTTTTGGCTCAGTACTGATTCATTTCTTGTTTGGCTACGACTGGTTTATTTCTGGATTGATAGCCCTTTCGTTTGCCTCTGTGGGCGAAGCGATCTTGATTCCGATTCTGGATGAATTCAAAATGGTCAACACCAGACTCGGGCAAAGTATTATCGGCATCGGCACGCTCGATGATGTGGTAGAAATATTCCTGCTAATGGTGGTGGCGTTTATGATCGGCTCAGAAAGTGGGCATTCGACCATGAGCACAATTATGGTAATCGCCTCGATCTTCTTCTTATTCGCACTCAGCTTTGGTCTGACAGAACTGCGAAAGGAAGGGAATCGTTTCAATATTATTGATGTTGAAATGATGTTTTTGTTTGTCTTAGCGATTTTCTTTCTGTTTATCGGCATCGGTCTTGTTTCTCACTTAGAAGCCATTGCTGCCCTACTTGCAGGAGTTTCTCTGAAAGCATTTATTCCCAATCAGCGCTACAAAAATGTCGAAAAAGAGATCAAGGCGATGTGCTATGGTTTTTTTGCTCCGATTTTCTTTGTTGATATCGGTCTGTCGATTGAGTGGAATGTATTGCTTTCGGCACCGGTTATCGTGTTGGCGATTGTCTTCATATCGGCAGCGACCAAGATATTAGGCAGCTATTTGATGGCTGCAAAGGAGCTTGGCAAGAAAGAAGCATTATTGCTAGGTATCGGGTTATCTGTACGCTTTAGTACCGGGATAATCATCGCCAAGATACTTTTTGAACATGGGGTCATCGACGAACTCCTCTATTCCGCAATCATCGCCTCGAGCATTATTTTCAGCTTCTTGGTTCCGCTGATGTTCTCGTATTTTATTGTACATTGGGACATCACCCGTTCGCGCCAGCACCGCAAGATGACACCAGGTGAAGCGCTAGTGGTGAGGGAATCATAAAGAGCAATTGACAATGAGCAATTCAGAAAAAGTCTGCCAGTTCTAAGCGGATGATTTGTAATTTGAGTGGGAGCGATTGTACTCTCGCATCGATTCTGATAAGCTGTCGCGGGTGTAAATCGTGCGGAGGGATGGCAGAGTGGTCGAATGCGACGGTCTTGAAAACCGTTAGGGCGGCAACGTCCTCCAGGGTTCGAATCCCTGTCCCTCCGCCACAGTTGAATTCGAGACGAGCAAGAAGCGTAGCGACGTAGCGAGTCCGAAGATACTGTGTCCTGAACGAAGTGAAGGGCGTTGACTCATTCTAAGAATATATCTGACATGAATGTTCAGCCTCGGTTGAATTCGAGACGAGCAAGAAGCGTAGCGACGTAGCGAGTCCGAAGATACTGT
>CAZLFD010000007.1:33937-43296 GCA_964558715.1 uncultured Candidatus Peribacteria bacterium
GTCCTGAACGAAGTGAAGGGCGTTTTGAAAGGTAAAATGGTGTCCGCCCAGAACCGATAGATTCTGATTACAGACTCTCACATATTTAGAGGAAGAAGCTCCCAAAAAAAATATGCCGGCTTTCTGATCGGCGCATTGATGGCGGTAACGATGGGCTGCATCATGTCGTTTATCGTAACGTGGATCAATCTAGGCTTTAGCACGACTTTTCTCCGCGATTGGATGACCCCCTTTGTTTGGGCTTTGCCACTGAGTTTACCGATTGCGATTATTGTCGCTCCGCTGATCAAGTCTTTCGTCGACCGGATAACCGAATAAGTACCAGCATCACCAATAAAATACTTGTGCGACCCATGCACTTTTTAGGTATGCTAAGGTCGTTTTTTTGACGCACGAATGAGTCTCTCCCTTTCGACAGATACGCAGCAACTTCTAATAATGACATGTGCCGGTGCCGTGGGTGCCATTCTCACCTTTCTGCTCCATAAGCATGGCTCCTCGGCGGTCGTTGCTTCTTGCATCGTAGGACTTATCGGGGCATTTGCGGGATATATGTTCAGCATTCCGCATCTTTCGCTAGTCGTGTTTACCGGAACATTCGTCGGAATGACAAGCGTTGCCCTTGGCTCTGTTCCTATGGTGATCATTGGGGGAGGGCTCGCTGGTTTTTTGTATGTGATTTCGCTGCCACTCTACGATGGCTTCGGCGGACGATTGGGGGCGATTGCCTTTCTGAGTATGCTGGCGGTATTTTACCTGTTTGTGCTGATCGACAAGTGGTTCGGTGCAACTGCCGCCGAACAGTCGTAGCACTGCTTACATAAAAGCCGCTTTTACGGTTGACCATATTCGAGAATCTCGGAATGGTAGTGCGTGCTGTTTTTCGAAATATATGAGATCGACCACACTGTTGCTTTGCGTTTTCTTATTGACCGCTTGTGCAGATGCACCGGCCGATGAGATGTCTGCGAATATCACCGCACCGACAACAACATTCGCATCTGCTGAACCAAACAAAGTATTTGCTGCCGAAATCACAACAACATCTGCGACCACCAACCTTTCAAGTTCAACGCCGACTCCCCAGCCCACTCCTCCCTACCCGGTCTCGCTGCCGGCGATGATGATCGACGAAACAATCAACGGAAACAATCTCATGCTCGAGCAAGTACTCGCGCGCAACAATGCCTATACCCGCTACCAGATATCATATTTTGCCAACGGCTACTCGCTTTCGGGTATCATGAATATCCCAACAGGAGACGGACCGTTTCCGCTGCTTATTCTCAACCACGGTTATATCGACCCGGCAATCTATATAAACGGCAGAGGGTTAAAGCGCGAGCAAGATTTTTTCGCGCGCAGTGGCTTTGCCGTCATCCATCCTGATTATCGCAATCATGCTTTCAGTGACAAAGATCCGCACGCGACAACCAACTTTCGCCTGGGCTATACCAAAGATGTCATCGGGGCGGTTTTAGCAGCGCAGAGTTCTGAGTTACCAGAATTGTCTTCGGTAGATACAAATCGCGTGGGTATGCTCGGGCACAGCATGGGCGGTGGCATCACGCAGAGTATACTTGTGGTGCGGCCAGAATTGGTGGATGCAGCAGTGCTCTATGCTCCAGTGAGTTCTAATGCCTTCGAAAATCTAGAACAGTATTTTTTGGATGATAATGGCCGCAGCGACCGTGTGCAAGCGATATATGACGCGCACGGTTCACCATGGGAGAATCCGTATTTTTGGAAAGAAATTTCACCGCGCGCTTATTTTGAACGGATTGTAGCGCCAGTGCAGATCCACATCGGCACGAATGACGACAGTACACCGCCGCAATGGAGCATAGATATCGAAGCAGCACTCAGTCAGATCGGAAAACCGATGGAGCTCAATGTGTACCAGAACGAACGGCATGAATTCGGGCCACAATGGCAGACATTTATGGAGCGTAGCGCAAAATTTTTTCGAGACAATCTTACTACAAGCTCTGCAGAAAATAGGGCTGCGGCTAGCTTGTAAAGCCATGATTTTATAAAAAAGGTTTGACTTGCCCATGAGGATTGGTATCAAGAAGTGTGAGTTTTTGATGAATCATGAAAGGTGATACAAAACCGAGTGCAGTAATGATCACGATTATAGTGTTTGCACTTCTCGTGCTTGCCGGTACGTTTTATTGGATACAAGCTGAGCAATCGCCGCCCAACGGGTCAGAGGTAAAACCTAAGCCAAGCGCAACATCGCAGGAGTGGTTGATATAATGACCAGACGATTCTGGAAACACAGAATTTGAGGGAATCCCCTTTGAATCAGGCACTTAAAATAACGCGCAGTATATCGAAAGTAACACCGGCGATGTCTGACCTGATTTTGAAAGACAACAAGCGTATTATGATTGGTCTGAGTTCTCGCTCGGCCAAGGATGATTGAAACAGGGCTCAAGAACGAATCTCTATTTGGAACTAATAATTTATACAACTAGAAGATCCCCATTTCTTTCTCGAGTTTGCGACGTACGAACAGTGCTGCACCCAAAGCGCCAGCATTTTTGAGTGTCGCAATGCGCAGGTCAACGGTAGATGGAAAACTGCGTTCATCGAGTGTCGAACAGACGTTTTTAACAAGGGCGGGCAAAAAGGTTGGCAATACGTTGATACCAATACCACCACCAAAGACGATGGTACTCGGATTAAACGCGAGGATCATATTTGTCGTAAAGCGCGAGAGCCGCGTCAGCCATTCTTCAAAAACTTCGTAGGCTTTTCCCTGCTGGTGCACCCAATGGATGATGTTGTCGTTGATACCACTGAGCCCCACTTCGGCTAAATGCCGATGCAATGCGGGGCCGGCCAGCATAAATTCGGTCTGCTCTTCGTGGTTTAGGCTAAAAAACGTCTGCCCCACCTCACCGGCAAAACCGTTGTAGCCGCGGAAAATATCGCCCTTCAGTACCAACCCGCTCCCTACCCCGGTACCGATTACGATGCCCAAGACTTGGGGTGAGCCGCGCCCCACACCGATCTGTGCTTCAGCAAAGGCAAATAGGCGCGCATCGTTTTCGACGAATGATGGCAGCTTGAAGCGTCGCTCGATTTCGTCGGCTAGAGAAAAGTTTTTAAACCCAGGAATATTCGGTGCGCGGCGGATGATGCCATTGTCAGAATCGACAAAACCGGCCCATGCCACTCCAATAGCTTGTACCGAGGGATCGAGGATGTTAGAGATCGCTTGCGAAAGATTGTCGACCACTTGGCTTTGGCCTTTTTCGGCTTCGGTCGGAACAACGGTTTCAGCCTCGATTTCACCAGCCAGATTAAAACGAGCGGCAAAAATCTTCGTTCCTCCAACATCGAGTCCGATTATCGTACGGGCGGCAGTCATACGTTAAGTGTTACAAAGCAAGGGATTCTGCAGCAACAAGAGGAATGGGGTATTAGCCCGCGAGTTCGCGTCGCTTGCTGAGATATTGTAGCACAGTCGACACAAACGCCGCATGACTCCATGTAAGCGGAGCTACAGAAAGCGGCATGCCTGTGACCGGGTGTGATTGCTCCGGTAAAATACCGGCGGCATTTGCCCGGGCAAGCGTCCATAGCAGATTATGCTTGCATTTTTCTAGTTCTGCAAGGGTTTTTGCGCGGCGGATATGGTATTCCGCGAGCCATAAAGTAGAGATAATCCAAGGATTACCAGGAAATTCATGATGCGAGCGATTGGCGTAATCGAATTGATAGGGGTCGTTTTCAAAGCGGGCGATACCGCCAATGTTTCCAGGAACCATAAGGCGGTCTTCAATGGCTGTCATGGTCAGTTCGATCCGCTTGTCATCGACCGGCAGTACGCCCAGTTGCCACAGGTGGATCAGGCTGACATCGATAGCCGCGACCGGGTTTGATATTTCACCCTCGATTACCGTGACTTGGCGTAAAAAGCGCCCGTGTTCCTCTGAGTACAGGTGTGTACAGATCGCTTCGTGCAAGGCTTCAGCAGAGCGGCGAAAGGTATTACTTTTCGACGTGTGCCCGAGCAAAGTGCAGATATCCGCAGCGGCATAAAGGGCTGCAAATACGGTACTGGCGATGTAGGTGCAAGCGCCGCGGTCTTGCTCCCACAGGTCGTATGATGGCAGCGGCAAACCGGTTTTTTCATCTTTATACCTGTGCAGCCACTCGGCAACCGGCAAAATCGTCTGATGAAAGTTGGCACGCAGATATTCTAGGTCGTGGGTCGCTTCGTAATATTTTAAAAACGCGAGTAAAAACAGTGCCGTTTCGTCTTCTTGAATCGGCAGTTGGCTTTCGCCATTCTTCCATTTGGGATGCCATGAAGAACCGAGCGAGCCATCGGCGTTATATTTATTGAGCAGATAACCTTCGGCAGTAACGAGTTTGCTGGTGAAGTCGAGAAACTTTTGTGCTAATTCGGGATACCCCGCTTCGCACAGAGTAATGGAAGTGAGTGCGCCGTCACGCGGCCACATGTAGCTGTAGTTGTCGCGATTGGTCAGCATGATATCGCTGTCGTTGGCGGCGATGATCGCCCCATCGTTATCGATTTGCGTACGGATTATGAGCAGGCTTTTTTTGTAGAGTTCGATAATATCTGGCGGCAGATCAGCAAAATCGAGCTGGTCACGCTCGACCCAGTGCTTCCAAAAGCTCGCAGTATGGTGGAGTAGTGTTTGTGGCGTAGCTTCGAGCACAAAACGATGCTGCTCTGCAATGTCGTGATATTTCTTGCCAGCGACGACCCACACGTAAAGCACAGATTCACCTCCCGCCGGCACTTCCGCTGAAAACCCGATGGTGGAATCGACGGAACCCTGATCGATAGCATTGCCGTGTAGATGGCCATCTTCCGCATCGCGGAAGGTGCCTTCTTTTCCGGCATAGCCGCTTTTGCCAACGGTAAATTGATCAAGCGGCGCACCATCTTCCCATAATCCGGAAATAAAAAAGTAACGCTGCAAACGATAATGGAGTACCCCATTTAGATCTGGTTCGTATTGCGCGGTATCTTTTGTTTTACTGCCCTCGATGTGGAAATCGTGATGAAAAAACGCTTTCACATTTTGCCGTTCAGCAGTGGTGTTTTTAATCGTCACCTTACGGATGAGTACATTATGCGTGGTGTGCACAAAATCCTGAAAGCGGACAACCAAGCCAAGGCTACGGTTTTCGGCAACGCAGTCACCTACCATAGTCGATGGTGCAAAGCCGACTTGTGTTTGCCACGAACTCTCGTCGAGCCACGAAAAACGGCCATTGACCCAAAACCCGATGCGATGCGCATTGCCATCGAGCGTGTGGTCTTCGAGCCCTACATGCGGATAGTAAAAATCACGCAAGAGCAGGTGATCATCAAACGTTGCGAGCATATTGCCATTGCCGACGACAAGTGCACGAGGCATGAGGTTTGGATATAATTTTTCCTCTTATTATAGCGGATTTAAGCGGACTTTTCGAGACAATCTCCTGTTCCATAGAGCGCTTAGATTTGCAGAAACAAAAGCTATCGCTTCCGTCTTTGCGAGCGCAGCGAAGCAATCCAGACACAAACATATACAAAAAACGCGTATTGTTTGCTGTTTTTTTTCTGGATTGCTTGGGTCATCCTCCTCACGTCGTCTTCCCTCGCTGTAACGCTGCGCGGCTTCGCATCTGCTGCCTGATTGCTGTTTGCTTTTCTGTATTCTGCACACTTGCAGTCTTGATTACTTGTCCGGCAACGCCTTCGCCTTCGCCTGCAACACTCGCATCGCGTTCATAAAGCAGATGTACGCTTCGTACGGTGTGTCGTACGGCGAAAAGTATTTATGCACATCGCCATCGCTCCAGTACTTGGTACACATGTAGTAGAGGTGATCAGATGTCTGCAGTTTACCAAAGTCGTCAACGAGTTTCTGAATATATTCGTCTTTTTTGTGCTTATGCGGATGTAGGAGGCCTTCAACGCGTGAAAGCTCTTCGAGTGCGGAATGTTGCAGGTCGTTTTCAAGCCAGGCACTGAGGTCGCGCTCGGTATCGGCCCACGAGACAAAATGCGGCACATCGTACACGCCGTGTTGCTCGCAATGCTTGATGGTCTCAGACGGTGTACGAAAGCCAATATTGTGATGCCTTAGCACTTCTGGCAGATGTTCCATAAATTGAAAGATGCCGGTGTCTTCCCATTGGTGCTCACCAAAGGTTTCGTAATCCATAAACAGGTTGATGGTCTCGCCATCGGCAATGCCGAGCCATTCGGCATATTTATCGGTCGTTAGGGGCCAATCGGCCCAGCCCTTGTTGCTAAAGCGGAAAGCGACATCGTCGCTTAATTGGTAGCTTTTTAGCAGCAACGGGAGTGACTTGGCTTTCTTCTTGCTGATGGCATTTTGCTCGGCGATTTTGATATCTTCGGCGTGAATGTCGCTCGGCTGTGCCGTGCGCACGAAGTGTGGACTCGATCCGTGGAGATAGGGATCCCAGCCTTCGCAGACCATGCCGTCAAAACCCATCTGGCGGATGAATTCCCCCACGTCGTTGCGGTAGATAAGCTCAGTATTGCGAAAGACTTTTGACTTTACGCCGAAGAGTTTTTTCACTGTATCTCTCTGTTTGTGGATCTGTTCGGCGAATTCTTCTTTGCTGTAGAGGTACGAAAGCGAGTGATAATAGGTTTCTGCAAGAAACTCGACCTGTCCGGTATCCGCCAATTTTTTAAAGAGCTCAAGGATTTCGGCACCTTTTTCGGGGTACTCTTGGCATTGCTCAAGGAAGACTCCGGAAAGTGAGTAGGCAGCGCGAAAATCAGGGTTCGTCTCGGCTAAATGAAGGACGAGTTTTGTCATCGGTAGGTAGCACTTATCGGTGACCTTGTTAAAGATATCGCGATTCAAATAGCCTTCGGGCCCGGCAAAGATATTTTCGGGGTCATCCTCGAAAAACGAGATATCGCGCAGGCGATACGGCTGATGCACCTGAAAGTAAAAGCAGACGTTCTTATATGGCATTTTTGTAAGATATTTTTGAGTCATTAGAGGATACCAGAAAAGCTACCACTTGGGAAGCTGATGGGGTGGACAAAGAAGGAAGAAAGGGTACAACCATGTTATTTAACATAATATATTTTACCAATTATAGTTAGATTAAGTAACCATCCTAATGCATGAAAAACTATCGCAAATCATTCCAACGCATACAAGATGAGCGAAGAGATCTTTTGGGTGAACCTGGGGATTTCAATCCAAGGAGACCGCAAGAAAAAGATGAAGATAATTTATGGTGTAATTTCTGCAATAGCTATTATTCCAAGGAGGAAGCCATGAAAGAGAAGTGGATTGGATGGCAGACCCGTTGCAAATTCTGTCTCCCAGATTCTAAATCCTTGCGCCGGAATGGGTGTGTCGGTAGACCACCCGTTTCGTAACCTTTAGTGTTAGAGTGTAATACCTACCCCCTGCCAACTCCCACACTCTCTAGGGGGAGAGTAACTCCGCGCCAAAAAACCTGCCTGATTACCGATTGCCCCTGTTTGCCGTTCGCAGTTTGCTGTTTGCCGAATAATCGCAAACTATCACCGGAACTAGTTTGTTTATCGGCACAGACTCTCGCCAGATGACTGTGCCGCAGATTCGCGTGTACGTCGCTGTTCCTTTTCAGGGGCTGTGATGATGAGAGATGGCTACCCAGCTCCTATGGCGGCGTTCTGCTTTCGCTTGTCACACTAAAGTATAAAGTATGCATTTGTTGCATCATGGCACAGGCAAAGTGTTAGGAACGATAGTTCTTCTTTAGCCGGTATTTGCTTATAATATATTTTTATAGTATAATCAATTTAACACGGAAAAATACGGATTTTTTCTTTTAAAACAAATACATGAAAAATGCTCTTACACTTCAGCAATACAGCACACTGCCCGTGGCGGTGTTGGTGACAACATTGTTCGTGGTCGCTCTTGGAATACGAATGGCTTTTGCCACTGATGCCCCTGCCTGTGAAACCGAGTGTGTGGACGGCATTTGCCAACAAATCGGTGATTGTGACACCGGCACGGGAGAGGGTGTACCCGGAGGCGTGCAGTTGCCTGGAAACGGACAAGATCCCCTTGATGGGTTGATTCCAGGCGGTCAGGGTGCCGGAGGGGGGCTGGTGCCAGGTGGTGCTGGAGCTCCGGTCGGTCAGCTACCCGGGGGCGGTGGAAATCAGGGTGAAACCAGGCGGGAAGTACGGCGTGAATGCAGAACAACATGTACAGATGGTGTCTGCCAACAAGAAGGTGATTGTGACAATGGCGGCGGCGGAGGCGCTCCTGGCGGTGGACAAAATCCCATCGGCGAGTTCTTCCCTGGTGGCGAGCAGATGCCGGGCGGAGCCGGTGCACCTATTGGTCAGCTCCCCGGGGGCGGTGGAAATCAGGGTGAAACCAGGCGGGAAGAACGGCGTGAATGCAGAACAACGTGTGTCGATGGTGTCTGCCAACAAGAAGGTGATTGTGAGAATGGCGGAGTGGTAGGAGTTCCCGGAGGCGGGCAAAATCCCATCGGCGATCTCTTCCCTGGTGGCGGGCAGATGCCGGGCGGCGAAGCCGGGATTCCCGGCATCGTAGAGGGAAGCAGTAACAGTCTGATCGAGCTCTTTACCGGAATCTGGGTGAGGGCCATCAATCAATTCACCGGTCTGGCAGATTTCCCGGATGACGCCCCCGAGTGGGCGGCTCCACCAACAGATCCCGCCTCGCCGGAAGGCGAAACGACCGTCAACGCTTTTGCCCCCGATGATTCCAATACAATCATCATCGAAGCCGGCACCCCGAGCCGCCTCACGCGGGTTTACGAAGAAGCGCACTGTCACACCGACGGTCGTTGGCAACAAGTCGATCTGACATCGGCTCAACCACAGACCGAGCCCGGCTGGCATGACGGCGTTGCCGTCGGCTCGATCGAACTTCAAGAAGGTGAATTAGATAGCGGCACCTACTGCGCGGCATTTATGTGTCACTGGCGAAATGGCACACAATCGTGGGCGTGCGGCTGTCGCGACGCGTCTTGTACCACCCAAGGGTGGAACACGCAAGGTGTGCGCCGCCTGTAAGCCGCTGTTCATGGGCAGTGCCGGGCTGCCAGGAAGATTTTGATGAAGCAACTCTCTGAAATACTGCTTTTATTTGATGCGACAACACGCAAGCCATGATACCGGATGAAGCTAAAATGATTGCTTGTGTTCACCAACCTGCAGGGGCACTCGCGATACAATAGGAGATTTTCGTGTGCGTAGTTGTCAGCAACGATTGCGTAAATAATATTGAGCAAACTACCAAAACTTTTTTTGAACTAAGCCCCAATTCTCGTGACAGATGAGGCAAGTCGCTGTCGGTAGT
>CAZLFD010000008.1:0-35157 GCA_964558715.1 uncultured Candidatus Peribacteria bacterium
CCATTCTTTGTGAGTGAAAGAAAAGTGTCACGGGAATTGGGGCTTAGAAGAAAAGGGGGTGTTTTGCTATTGTATTACGTAAGCAGTTGGCGTATAATAAAGAGATAGCATTGGTAATAGAAACTAATCGAACCCAACGCTAAAAACAAATTTTCTTTCTTTCATATCAATATGAAAACACCCGCTTCGAAGGGGTTTACCCTTATCGAGCTGCTCGTGGTTATCACGATCATCGGTATTCTGGCTACCGGTGCCACTGCAGTCTATACTTCTGCCCAGCAGAAGGCTCGTGATTCTATCCGCCAGAATGATGTACTTGCTCTTCGATCTGCCATTGAGCAGAGCTTTGGAGACACGGCGCAGTATCCGGAAAGCACTGGTCTTGTAGCCGCTGTTGTAACCGCAGGATACATGCAGTCACTTCCAAATGATCCAAAAACGACTCAGGCAGATGCGAATACACAATTCGTTTACGCTTATGGAGCCTCTCAGGATGCGACTACCCTCGTAGCAGGCCAGGAATATGAGATCAGTACCAATTTCGAGAATACTGGTAACGCCAGCTCGAAAGAAGGCTGTTTAGATACTGCCTGTACCGGTGGCGCTGCTGCTAATGGCGGTTCGACCACCAATGCTGATGGTGGAGAAGATCCTTTCCGTTGGGAAGTCGGTGTCAATATGGACCATGTCAACACGACAGTGTCGACTGGTGGCGCCGTAAGAACCGACGGAACATTGACAGCGGATAATACGTATGGCGATGGCGGGGAGGGTTCAATGGTTATTGTCGATTAATACGGTATTTTCAAAACCCAAGAAAAAACCCTCCTTCATCTGAAGAGGGTTTTTTCTGTTTGCAAGCGAACAGCTGCCTACACTGTGCGCAGCAACGGCATTATAAATCGCATCAAATCACCTTAGGGCATGCTCTTCTATTGTAACAGATGATCTACTGGCAAAGATGGCTTATTGCTGAGAGTGCTCGCAGGGTATTCACCATAGGAATCTGCTTTCTAAATGGGAAATGCAATTCTCTACCGCAGATTTTGATTTTACGGACTACGAGCAGTACCGGGGCTGCGTCAGAATACATACTTCGAGCGACACCGCATTCCTGTGTTGTCGCTGAGGGCCCATCCACAGCTTTCTGCAGATATGTTTAGCTCAAACCTCTATTTACATCCCGAGCATTACGAGGCCTATACAGAAATAGTCGCCGATACGTTGGTGGCAGCAGGTGTGTTCGAATAGGATAAACCTTCGCATCAACCGTACACGAGCAGTAAAGAATTTTTCGCTTATAAATGAGCCTCTCTTCGGGGTGATCAAGCAAAGAGCTGTTTGGCAGAGAGCTTGCAAAGCACACAAAAAAATGATATTATGAAATGATTTGCTAAAACAATAGTAAAACCGATTTTCTTTCTTTCACACCAATATGAAAACACCCGCTTCGAAGGGGTTTACCCTTATCGAGCTGCTCGTGGTTATCACGATCATCGGTATTCTGGCTACCGGTGCCACTGCAGTCTATACTTCTGCCCAGCAGAAAGCTCGTGATTCTATCCGCCAGAATGATGTACTTGCCATGCGTTCTGCAGTTGAGCAACGCTTCGGCGATACCGCCCAATACCCGACACCCACCGACTTATACAGCGGAGTTGTCGGCTCTGGTTACATGCAGGCACTACCGGCAGATCCAAAAACAGGTAACGCTGATGCCGAAAGCCAGTTCGAGTATGTCTATAACTCGGCGCGTGATGCTGTTACCGAAGTTGCCGGGCAGGAATATGAGATCAGTGCCAATTTCGAGAATACTGGTAATGCCAGCTCGAAAGAGGGTTGTGTAACGAACGCCTGTGATGGCGGAGACGCCGCAGAAGGCGGTTCGACAACGAATGCTGATGGTGGCCAAGATCCTTTCCGCTGGGAAATCGGCATCAATATGGACAACGTTGACACCAGTCTTACAAATGGAGGAACACTTGGCACGAACCTATACGATGGCAATGACACCTCGGTCACAGCTTTGATTGTCGAGGGGCAATCATCGTAATCGAGACTCGGCGCAGATTTTAAAAGCTCCTTCCGTAAACTCGGAAGGAGTTTTTTAGTGTGAACATTATTTTGTACATAATATACATAAATATTTTTAATACGGGATATATTTTTTGCTTACAATAATTATTAACAAAATAAAGCGAAATTATAAACAAATTAATTGACATTATGTACAAACGCGCTGCACACTTTATATTGTTTTTCTTTATCTTTTTTATATGGAATACGCCTCCGCTTACGGCATCGACACCTTGCTCATCGTGGTAGCTGCCGCCATGGTCTTTTTTATGAAGGCTGGCTTTGCCATGCTCGAAGCCGGTTTTACTCGTGCCAAAAGTGCTATCAATGTGCTGATGAAAAACCTGATGGATGTTTCTGTCGGTATGATCGGCTATTACCTCATCGGGTTTACTTTTATGTTTGGCGCCGGAACCTACATCGGCACCGGGGGTTTTGGTATCGAATCGATCGATGATCCGACTGGTGGCGCGTATTCTTTGTATGCCCTGTTTTTCTTTCAGGCCGCGTTTGCCACTACGGCAGCGACCATCGTTTCTGGGGCGATCGCCGAACGAGCAAAGTTTATGGCGTATGTACTCATTTCCATCGCCTTAACCGTACTTATCTATCCAGTCGTCGGGCACTGGGTCTGGGGACGCGGCTTTTTGGCTGACATGGGCTTTACCGATTTTGCCGGTAGCACAGTAGTACACGCCGTTGGTGGCTGGGCGGCACTGGTCGCAGCGATTATGATCGGTCCGCGCCTTGGGCGCTTCGATAAAAAGATTCAAAATGGCAATTTTGCCGGGCACAATATTCCTATTGCCGCGCTCGGTACGCTGATTCTCTGGTTCGGGTGGTACGGTTTTAATGGGGGCTCGAACCTGGGAATATCAACGCCCGAAGCCGCCGATGCTGTGGGGCTCATTGTTATGAATACGACTTTGGCAGCCGCTGCCGGCGCTATTACCACGGCATTGCTATCAACCTTTCTCTTGGGCCGGCCTGTTGCGGGCATCATGCTTAACGGAGCCCTGGGCGGATTAGTCGGTATAACCGCCGGCTGTAACATCGTTTCACCCGAATCAGCGATTATCATGGGTGTACTGGGTGGTATTACGGTGTACTTCGCTACCGAACTGCTCGAGAAGTTTCAGGTCGACGATGTGGTCGGCGCCTTTCCGGTGCATGGTGCTGCCGGTATTACAGGAACCTTAAGCGTGGGCTTATTTGCCAAAGACAGCGGCCTTTTTACTGGTGGCGGTGCCGAATTACTGATGACTCAGTTGATGGGGGTGATCATCGTAGTCGCCTGGACCGTCGTCACTTCGATTCTCTTCTTCGGGCTCTTTAAGATGACCATCGGTATTCGCGTGAGTGAGGAAGAAGAAATTGCCGGCATCGATGTCACCAAACATGGCATCTCGGCCTATCCGCATTTTGAAGCGACGAAAGAACACTGATCACGTATTTGGGGTTGAGATAAAGACTGCCTCTCATGAGAGGCAGTCTTTTGATAAAAGACAAAAAAACCCTGCCTCCAATGTGCGTCATCCCTGTTGCCGGTGTTATTTCGGCGGGAAAACAGAAGTCTCACAAAGCACTTTTTAATCTCAATAACACCAATAAATACTCGCCCCCTGCTTCCGCCCAAGATCACACCTTTTAGAGAAGCAACATGCTCTCTGTTTAATCTTGATTCACGCTGCGTTCGATTATCTCCAAAAACAGATTCTCCAGCTTCTCGTTCTTATCATCCCAGGTTTTGGTGATTGCAAATTCCGCCCCGCAGGCGAGCAGCTTTTCGTTTCCAGAAGCCGAAGAAGAAAAGGCAATGATCGTCTTCGCTTTTGGGCGCACATCATCGAAGATGGCATCGCTCGAAATGCCATCGTTATCGAGATAAAAATCGAGCAAAAGAATATCAAACACCTCGGCAGATCGGTGAAACGTCGGCAGGTCGGCAAACCATATTACTTCCGCAGCAATTGTTGGCGGAAGCGCCGCTTTGATCTGGTGAATGCCAAACTGCTTATCATCGAGCAGGGCAATGCGCAGAGAAAGATTCGTCATACTTTTACCATAGCGGATTGGGCGGTAGACGTTGAGCTTTTCGTGGTTTTTTGTAATGCTAAGCAGGATATGAAACGTTTTTTAAGCAAGCTCTTCCCCGGCGACCAGGCAGATGTAGAAGTCAATGGCGAGGCTATTCCGCAAAAAAGTACGCATTCACTGGTGATGGGAGTAGTTATCGGTATGATGATTGTGGCGGCGTTCTTTTTTGTGCTCTCTATCCTGCAGAGCCAGACTTTTAGTAAGCGCTTTCTAGAGGAAGTTGCCGAGAATCAGCGTACGGTAGTCACGATTTCAAAAGAGGAATTTACACCTACTTTTAGCGAACTGATGGTTTCAGTGCGAACGATTTGGGATGGCGGCGAGGCTCCGGGAATCTTTGCCCAGATGGACGAAGTAGTCGCGAATTCCGAATCAATCACTGCTGCTGCCAAGCAAGCAGAAAACAACTTTCCGCTGCACAAATTTTCATCCGATGAACAACGGAAGATCAGGAATTACTTTCGTGTGCTTCAGCAGATGGATAGTGGCCGGCATGTATTCGTTACCGAATTAGAAGATTGCATCCGCCTGACAGCCGATGGAGACGAACGCGCGCAAGAGTATTGCAGCAATATTAGCTCGGCGTGGGAAAAAAAGGCCCAATCATTGTTGACCGAATTAACCGCCACACTCGAACTGACCGAAGAAGACAGGCAACTTTTAGAAGGTATTTTGTAGAAGAAAAATACAAAATGTCTACGCGCTAAAGGTGCAAAGGCTTATGCCTTGCACCATGACTTTTTGAAACCGAAATCGAGCGCAGGTTCAGGTGCCCCAGAGCGGCACCTGTATCGGTTGTCATGGAGCAAAGAAAGATTAGACACATGGGTCTACCCCTACCATTCATAAGATGTCAGACGTTAGTCACCAGAATTCAGACTACAATCTGATAGGACACTTGCTGTTTGCTTTCCCAATTGCAAATTACTGCAATTTGAATTGATTAATTCGCGTACGAGCGGCAAAATACCTGTCGATATGAATGGAGCGCTGATTCTTTCCGACGGCACGAGATTTCCTGGAACACTTTTTGGCGCAAAAACCTTAGGGCACGGCGAAGTTGTGTTTAATACCGGTATGGCTGGGTACGAATTATCGCTGACAGACCCCAGTTATCGCGGGCAGATCCTCACCTTTACGTATCCGCTCATCGGCAATTATGGCGTCTGCCCGAGTTCGGTGGATGAATACGGTATGGAAGCGGATTTTGAATCGGAAGATGTGCATGTGCGCGGCGTGGTTGTAGATGATATTTCGCAAGAATTCTCGCACCACAAAGCACAACAGTCACTTAGCGATTGGTTGAAGGCAAAAGGCATTCCAGGGATTAGCGGAGTAGACACACGCGCTCTTACCCAAAAACTGCGTGAACATGGCGTCATGCTCGGGCAGATCGTGCCAGAAGGCACGGAACCACTCGAAACAGTAGAAGACCCAAACCTGAACAACATGGTAGCAGAGGTCTCGGTGAAAGAAGTGACAGTGTTAGAGCCAAAAGAACCATGTGGCATCACCATTGCCGTTATCGATACGGGCATCAAAAACAATATTCTGCGCTCGTACCTTCAAAGAGGGGTGCGCATCATCCGCTGCCCGTGGGATGTAGATTTAGCAGAAGTAAATCACGAGTTTGATGGCTTGTTTATTGCCAATGGCCCGGGCGACCCCGAGGTTGTGGGCCCGGTGATCAAGAAAAATATCGACCTCTGCAGAGCGCAAAACAAGCCGGTATTTGGTATTTGCCTAGGCAACCAGGTACTCGCTATTGCCGCCGGCGCCAAGACCTACAAATTGAAATACGGGCACCGCAGTGCCAACCAACCCTGCTTAGAATCACCCACAGAGAAAGCCGTGATCACGAGTCAAAACCACGGTTTCGCGGTTGATGCCGATTCGCTGCCAAGCGATTTTGAAGTCTGGTTTACCAACTTAAACGACGGTACCGTTGAAGGCATCCGCCATAAAACAGAACCGGTCTTTTCGGTACAGTTTCACCCCGAAGCCTGCCCAGGCCCGCAAGACACGCAATACCTTTTCGACCATTTTTTGGATGTGATCCGCGAATGTAAGAACGTCACGACATAATTCAAAAAAGATGGAGTCATTCCGGCTTGACCGGAATCGGATGAGATTGAGTGGGTTTGTGATTCCTCTCCCTCTAGACAGTGTGAATTAAGGGGGGTAGATTAAAGTTCCCAAGCTTTTTTAGCGACTTCGATATGAAGAAAAGAGTTGGCGTCTTGGCCCTTCAGGGTGGAGTTACGGAGCACCTACACATGCTTGAAGCCATGGATGCCGAAGCTGTTGCGGTAAAACAATCGCAGCATATGGATGATTTGGATGGGATTATTCTGCCCGGTGGCGAGAGTACAGCCATTGGGAAGATGCTGCACAAGAATGAGCTTTTCGAACCGCTGAAAGCGAAGATTAAAGGAGGCCTGCCGACCTGGGGCACCTGTGCTGGAGCGATTCTGCTTTCGCTTGGTGGCAGCGAGTTTTCGATGGATATCGCGCCGTACGAAGTAGCGCGCAACGCTTATGGCAGCCAACTGCATTCGTTTGAAACCACGGCAGATATCAATGGCATTGCCCATGATTTTCCGTTCATCTTCATCCGCGCGCCCAAGTTTGAAAAACTGGGGAGCGACTGCAAAGTACTGGCGAAGATTCAAAACGAACCGGTCTTTTTGCAGTGTGGCAACATTTGGGCAACAGCATTTCACCCAGAGTTGTCAGACGATACCCGCGTGCATGCAGCGTTTGTGGAGCGGTGTTGATGCTTATTACCTACAGGTATTTTTCTTGATTGCGAAGCCTGCCTCGTACTTAATGCGGGAGTCTTACCTCCCTCGCAACACCGGAATCTATCAATTCCGGTGTTGCGAGAAACGACCCCGCCAAGGCGAAAAAGCGACGACGCAATCCAGACATAACAATCTTTCGCCATTAATCTGCTAAACACCAAAAGTTGCGGAACGGGTGGACTACCGACACACCCATTCCGGCGAAAGGAATTACTTGTTCATGAGATTATCAATTCTTTTGTTTCTTGATTGGATAAAAGTTATTACCCTCTTTTTATACATTAGATATTCATCAACGTCCGGAATTGTTGGACGAGTTTTGAAGTTATCAAATGGCAAATAAAATTTAATCTTTCCGTTTTCATCAATCAAATCTTCCAATAAAAAGAAGTGAATGTATCCGATGAAACTATGAAACAAATCAAAGAAGTCATTATATCTCAATAAAACGTCAAAAAGCGGACTGCTTTGCCTTAAGTAAAAGCAGCGAATACACTCCAATGTTAGGTCGAACCTATCATCGATGAGACTATTTACTCCACGTGCTTGGTTTATTGTATGATTGCCGTTAATTCTATTATTTGGAAAAACAATATAAGCGCCAATGGTAGAGCCGGCATTAAAAATTTCCTCAACATCGTTTGGGATTTGTTTTGTAAGCCATTGCTTGCGCTTATGCGTTTTATACGAGTGTGTTATGGCATCGCTACCCAAATAGAACTCCCCCAGTTCTGACTTAGAATATAAGTACACATCATTTTTATCTTCACATAAATCAAACATCTTACCATTTGGCAGTGGCTTACTCCACAAAATCTTGTGATATTTTCGCAGCGTTGGACTGCTCCTATCAGGATCACTACCACTTGCATCAGAGAAAACATTAAAATTTGTGTTAATTATCATAATCTACTAAAAAATCGATTGAATCAGTGCATGTATGAACTCAAGAAGGCGCTTACTCACAGCTGCGCCAAACTCGTTCTATTTCGAAGATCTTCATAATTCTAGCTATATCCCGCCTCCTGCTCCAAATGCCAACCAAGGTTCAAAATCATCGCTTCGTCGAATTGCTTCCCTAAAATCTGTACCCCCGTCGGCAAACCATCGATTTTACCAGTCGGTACCGCGAGTGACGGAATGCCAACGGTGTTGGCCGTAACCGTGAAGATATCTGCCAGATACATCTGCAACGGGTCATCAACTTTGTCGCCGAATTTGAAGGGCGGTGTGGGTGAAACGGGTGCGAGCAAAGCATCGACTTCGCCAAAAACGCGGTCGTAATCGGCCTTCATCTTGCTGCGCACGGCGGCAGCTTTTTTGTAGTAGGCGTCGACATAGCCAGATGAAAGTGTAAAGGTACCCATCATGATCGCACGTTTTACCTCGTCGCCAAATGCCTGGCGCGAAGCCATGTATGATTCGGCTAGGTCTTTCTCGGTCTTGCTGTGACCAAAGCGGATGCCGTCGTATCGCGCCATATTGGTGCTTGCCTCGGCTTTTACGAGCAAGTAGTAGGTGGGAATCGCGTAATCAGTGAGTGGCAACGATACTTCGGTGATGATTGCGCCACGTTTTTCGAGCAGTTTTGCGGCGTCTTCACAGGCGGCTTTAATGCGCGGGTCGCACCCTTCGGCGTTGAAAAACTCTTTCGGCAGGCCGATTTTTTTACCGGCGATCGGGTCTTCGAGTGACTTGGTGTATTGCGGAACTGCAGTATTGGGAGTGGTGGCATCGCGCGGGTCTTTGCCGGCGATCACCTCGAGCACGGCGGCGGCATCGGCCACGGAATTGGTGAGCGGCCCGATGGTATCAAAACTGCTGGCATACGCCATAACGCCGTAACGGGAGACACGGCCATAAGTGACTTTGAGCCCAACACAGCCGCAAAAATTCGCCGGCTGGCGGATAGAACCACCAGTATCGGTACCGAGCGCAAACACGGCTTCATTGCCTGCAACTGCAGCTGCGCTGCCGCCAGAGCTACCACCGGGTACACATTCGTGGTCGTGTGGATTTTTGGTCGTGCCATACGCGGAATTTTCGGTAGATGAGCCCATAGCAAATTCGTCGCAGTTCGTTTTACCGAGGAGGATTGCCCCCGCATCTTCCAGTTTTTCCCATACCGTTGCTGAATACGGCGGAATAAAATCTTCCAACATTTTGCTTGCAGCAGTGGTTTTGATGCCTTTCGTGCAGATGATGTCTTTGACTGCGATAGGAATCCCCGCTAATGGTTTGCTGAAATCTTTGCTTGTATCCAACTCCCCAGCTTGCCGTAATGCGATATCTTCGGTAACCGAGATGTAGGCGTTCAAGGGTGAGGCTTTGATCTTGGCAAGATATTGATTCGTCAAATCCGTCGCAGAAGTTGTTCCAGAACGAAGATCGGTGAGCAGGGATGCGATTGTGGTCATAAGAAAATTAGAGAGTCTTTTGGGCGCGAATATGGTTTTTGGTAACACCGAGCGGTGAGCACGCCAGCAGTTCATCGGCAATTTCAGAGGGGTGGACTTCATCAGGGCGGGTCACGTCGGATAATCCAGTAATCTGCGCCACTGGTTCTACTCCAGTAGTATCGACTTCTTCGAGCTTTTCAAAAAACCCGAGAATGTCGTCGAGCTGATGGGTGAATTTTTTGACTTCATCTGGCGTCAGCCCCAAACGAGCGAGTTGGGCGAGCTTTTGTACCTGCGTTTCATCGATCATAAGAATGCGGATAATCGTGCGGTATTGTGCCAAAGCGGAGGCGAATCGGCAAGCCGGCATTTGCTTTTATGTTTTGTAAAAACATGGTATAATCAGATGATATAGTAACAAACAAATGGGAAACATAAAATCTGCCAGCGCGCTTATTCTCACCATTATAATGACCTGCATTCTGGTACTTGCGATGCATTCGCGTGCAGATGCCGCCGCCACAACCTGTCATCTTTTTACAAAAGTGATCGATTTTTCAGAAGTGTCAGGGTATGCACCCCCGTATAATATTTTCTCGACGGCGAAAGAAGATCTCTTAACGGCAGTTTGCGATGAGAACTCAGTTACAATCAAGGCAGGGAGCACTGCGCCAGATTTTGCTGTGTACAACAAAGGATACGTTTACAGTGGTAGTTGGCAGATGTTTCAGTTCGACCCTCAGCAAGAACGAGAGAGCTATCTAAACACCATGGCAACGCACACCATCGATCAAGCGCCGACTACGACAGAAAGCTTTTTTGTGAGCTATGTGTGCGTTCCATTTGGCAGTAGCGGATATAAATGTGGATGTAGTGATACGCCCTGCACCGAGAATAAATGGCAGATCCAGTCATACAAAAAGCCAGATGACCCAGCACCTACAGCCCAACCGAACCCGACACCAGTTGAGGGGCCGACGGGCGTATCAAAAGAACTCTTCGACCTGGTAAACGAACATAGAAAAACGATTGGGAAACAACCCTTTGTCTGGAATGCGATTATTGAAAGAGAGGCAGCCCAGCACGCAAAAAATATTGATGAAGGAAAGGTTCCGGGTGGGCATCAAGGCCAACAAGGTCGAGTAGATACGATAATAAGAGAGGTTCCTGAAATCAATTCAACGTGTGGCGAAGTAGTCGCGACTTATGGCGACCCGCCCAATGCATTGAGCGCCTGGCTCGCCAGTACGTCTGGCCACAAAGAAATGGTTGAATCGGATTTTGCTTATGCCGGCTTTAGTATTATTGGTTCGAGTGCCGTCGGCCTCGTCTGTGAGTAGGTTGCTACAATAAGGTAAAGATTTTATAGAGATATTTTTCCTTGCATTCGACAAAAATTTTGTGCATGATTTTCGACTTTACAAGTCGGGGAAGATTTTGCGAATGTCAGTACTGCTCCCAAGAAACTTTTCTCGCAATCGACGACTTGACTTGATAAAGTTAGCACTCTAGAATCGTGAGTGCCAAGCATTACACTTTCACTTCTCATCATGAAAAGAACTGCTCGCTCTCCATCTGCTGTCACGCTTCCTGCCAAGATCTTTAAGATTATGGTTCGTACCGACGCGCACGAATTGGGCTTGGTGGTTGCACATCATACGCCAGAATCCGAAGACAATGTGATTGTTAAGGGCGAAGTAAAGAAGTTTCGGAATGAGACCGAAAAGTTGAAATTTTTGTATGGTATCCAACGGAAAGGCTTTACTAATTTCGAAACCTGTTCGGGCAAGTTCGATATTGAGACGGTAGTCCTCGAAGAGCTCGTCCGCCGCCAGAGCGAGCGTGACCGCGTTTTGCAAGAACGGCAACGCAACGGCATTCTGGCCACGAGCACGCGAACTGTCGCATAAGAAAACAGAGAAAGATATACCGGCTTGCATTCCCGACTAACTCAGTGAAACGATGGTGTGATTGGAATTGGGTGGCTTTTTATGACATCAAATCTTCTTGAAACGCTGAGGATTAAAATCTCCTTCCAAACCCTCAAAGCAGAGTCTTCTTAAAAATCCCCTATCGCTTCCTTTCGGTTCAACGAGTAATTCTCTGACACATAATCGTGTACCTCTTTTTATTGTTCCCACCACATCTCGAACTGCCTCTACGTCATCACCAACTCTTACGAGCTCTCTCCCACGAACATAAATCCCCTCTCGCCTCCATCGCTCTGGAATCCTTCTAAATCGACACACAATTCTGGAACAAAAATAAGAATGTATTAAATCGTACTTGGAAATAAAAAACAAGGCTTATTCGAGAAAACTCTTGACGGGAAACTTTTGGCACTCTAAAATAGAGAGTGCTAAATTTCAAAAAACATCATGAAAGGCAAAGACCAACATGTTGTTCCGCACGAAGGCGGATGGGCGGTAAAAGGTGCAGGCAACTCCCGAGCCACCTTAGTTCATGCGAATCAAGAAGAAGCCATTGAACACGCGCGTAAGATCGCGATCAGTCAGGGCTCAGAAATGCTTATTCATGGTGAAGATGGTCGTATCAGAGAAAGAAACACCTATGGTCATGACCCATTTCCGCCTCGCGGATAAAACACTTTTTCTCTATTTTTACTTAATATGTCTAAAATTATCGGAATCGACCTCGGAACAACCAACAGCTGCGTTGCCGTCATGGAAGGCGGCGAGCCGACGGTCATCCCCAATTCAGAGGGGAACCGCACAACTCCATCTGTGGTCGCTGCCAAAGGCGAAGATCGGTTGGTAGGCGTAACTGCCAAGCGCCAAGCGGTCACAAACCCGAAAAACACCATTTTTTCTGCTAAACGTTTTATCGGGCATAAGCATTCCGAAATCAAAAAAGAAGCCGGGCAGATGCCGTTCGAAGTAAAAGAAGGCAAAGGCAAAGATGCCTACATCGTGTTTGACGGCAAAGAAGTGCGCCCAGAAGAGATATCTGCCATCGTCTTGCAGAAATTAAAATCTGATGCCGAAGCCTTTTTGGGGGAAGAAGTGAAAAAAGCCGTAATCACAGTTCCGGCCTATTTTAACGACAGCCAGCGCCAAGCCACGAAAGATGCCGGGAAGATCGCCGGGTTAGAAGTAGAACGGATCATCAACGAACCAACGGCAGCCGCGCTCGCCTACGGTTTGGATAAACAAGAAAAAAGCGAGAAGATCGTCGTCTACGATCTGGGTGGCGGTACCTTCGATGTTTCGATCATGGAACTGGGTGACGGCGTGTTTGAGGTAAATTCGACCAATGGCGATACGCATCTCGGTGGAGACGACTTCGACCAGGTGATCATCGATTGGCTCATAGAGCAGTTTAACAAAGACGAAGGCGTCGATTTGAGTAAAGATATCATGGCAGTTCAAAGGATTAAAGAAGCCGCTGAAAAAGCCAAGATCGAACTTAGTAGCACGCAAGAGACCGAGATCAACCTGCCGTTTATTACTGCAACCGATAGCGGACCGAAGCACATGGTCGTGAAATTGACTCGCGCCAAACTAGAAGCTCTTACTTCTGACCTCATAAAGCGCTCATTAGAACCGTGTAAAAAGGCTCTGAAAGACGCGAAGCTCAGCGCAAAAGATATCGACGAAGTGGTGCTTGTGGGCGGAATGACGCGCATGCCAGCGGTGCAAAATGCGGTGAAAGAATTTTTCGGCAAAGAGCCGCACAAAGGCATCAACCCAGATGAAGTCGTAGCGATCGGTGCCGCCATTCAAGGCGGCGTGCTACGCGGCGATGTGAAGGATATCGTGCTCCTCGACGTGACTCCCCTTTCGCTTAGCATCGAGACTTTAGGAGGGGTCGCGACAAAAGTCATCGAACGCAATACAACGATTCCTTCCAGTAAATCGCAAACCTTCTCGACCGCGGCAGATAACCAACCCGCGGTAGATGTACACGTAGTACAAGGTGAACGCGAAATGGCAGCGGATAATAAGTCACTCGGGCATTTTAACCTGGATGGAATTCCACCCGCACCGCGCGGCGTTCCGCAAATCGAAGTGACGTTCGACCTCGATGCGAATGGTATCCTCAAGGTATCGGCGAAAGACCAGGCGACCGGGAAAGAGAATCACATCACTATTAAAGGCAGTAGCGGATTGAGTGACGACGAAATCGACCAGATGAAAAAAGACGCCGAAGCCAACGCCGAAGAAGATAAGAAAAAGCGCGAACTTATCGAGGCAAAGAATAAATTGGATGCCGAAATCTTTCAGGGCGAAAAACTCGCCGAAGAAGCGAAAGATAAAATCGATGAAAAGCTTATCGAAGAAGTAAACACGGCAGTCACCGAAGCGAAAAAAGTGATAGAGAAAGAAGGGGCCGACAAAGACGAGTACGAAAAAGCCAGTGAAGAACTGATGAAACATCTGCAAAACGCCGGTGCCGCGATGTATGAAGTAGCAAGCAAAGAAGCGGAATCAGGCGGAGATGAAGAGAAAAAGGAAGACGACGTAGAAGATGCCGAAGTGGTGGATGAAAAAGAGAAAAAAGAAGAAGACGGCGAGAAGAAAGAGTAAGCAAATGAAGCCCTCGAAAGGGGGCCACATATAACGAGAAAGCATATTTTTTGTTTCTCGGCGGAAGTCTCCTGAGAGGGGTTCCGCCGTTTTGCGCTTCGGATACTTCAGGCTTGCAGCCTGAAGCAAAAAGGTGTTTGGAATTGTCGAGAAAACTCTGCTGTTTTATTTTTTAAGTCAATTTTTTTCATTTCCAAAAGCAACCACTTTCAAGCTGCAATCTTGAAAGATCGCATGGTTTCGAAGGAGTAATTTCTGGTGGGCATCTCCTCCTAGACAGGAGGAGTTGGAGGGGGTAGAAATTTAATTGAAACCTAATACTAATGCAGATCTCGCATTTCTCCCCCTCCCCTTTTTCAGGGAAGAGCTACTCCGTGCCAACTTCCTCACAATGAAATATAGCGGTTTTGTACTGTTTCGTGTTGTTTTGTGCTGTTTTGAATGAAATCATGCGGTCTTGTGTAAAATCGAATGGCTTAAGAAAAAGAGTGAAAGTAAAATCTCTAAAAAATGTTACAATGATGGCATGTATGACTATTTTGGTTTGCAAGCGAAACTCGGCATCACCAAGCATCCGGGCGGCTGGAAGGCCACTAAGATCCTCTTGGCGAACTGCAAGGTTACCCCGCGCAAGCAGGTACTCGTAGTCGGCTGCGGCAACGGCACTGGCGCACAAAAGATAGACCGCTATACCGGATGCTGGGTGACGGGCATAGACATTTCGCCAGAGATGATCGCCAAAGCAAAATATAAGTCAGACGGTAGCGACCGCTTTTTTGTGGGCAACGTAGAAGCGTTGAAATACTCAGATGATTATTTCGACGTCGTGATTGTAGAATCGGTGCTCGCGTTTACGAACAAAACCAAAGCCCTGAATGAAATCCGTCGAGTGCTAAAGCCCAATGGATATTTGGGCATGAATGAGGTCACCTGGTTGCAACCGCCGACCGTATTTATAGAAGATGGCATTAAGCGCGCCATCGGCGGTATACGACCCGAAAGTGAGGAGCGGTGGATCGAACTGCTAAACAATGCCGGTTTCTTAGAAGTGCATGCCGAAGTCTTTCCGTTTAAAAAATGGCAGCAATTCATTGGTCAGCTGCAGATGCAAGAAAATATCTTTGCCATCGCTTGGCGTTTCATCAAGTATTACGTGAAAGACCGCGAATTTCGCCGCTCGGCGCACAAGATAATCAAAGACGCGCGCAGCATTCCCAAGGGTTTTTTGAAGTATTTAGGCTATGGGCTCTTTGTCGCGCATAAGTAAGAAAGCCAAAGCAAAACTGTGATTTCGCCTAGAAAAAAAGCCATAAAAGTGGTATATTTAGCGGATAAAATTGTGCATAAAAACCAAATGACCGACTTTGGCCAAATACCAAACTCCGGGCAAGCGCCAAGTGGCAACATTCAGCCGCAACCAAATGCGGCAGGGCAGATCCATATTGGTTCAATAACACCACCGGGCGCACAAGCGCCCCAGCCACCGGTGCAACCCCAAGTGCCTGCCCAACCACCACAAGCGCCAGTAAAAATCCAGCCCCCAACTCAACAAGCTGCACCTCCTGTTGCGCCACCACAGCAAACACCTCCACCCACACAAGCAAACCAAACCAATCAACGGCCCACACATCGTGATGAACCCTGGAAGACGCTTCCGCCAGATCAATGTGCCTACCGCAAAGACGGCAAATGCATTGGCGCAGATGAGTGCTTACGCAAGTGTGATAGTTGGGGGCAGCTACGCGCAATCAACAAGTATAATTTTAGCGAGCGCTACGCGGTTAGCAAAAGCCCGAAAGAAGCACATATTTTCTTTCGCGCACGCAAACTGATGGAAGTGGAAGACGAAGGGCAAGACAAAAAACTCGATATGTTCGTGCGCCGCTGTAGAGAATGCGCCTACCACAAAGTGCTGGATGATTGGGATGATCCAGATCTAGAAGAGGATGGAGACGGCCAGACCGGTTGGTCAAGCCTCGTTTAAAGCTGGTCAAAAAGCAGAAGTAGAAATCCACTACAGATGAGATAGATTGCGAAAGTACGCAGGCTGTATTTGCGGAAAAAAATAAGCAGAAAGCGCGCCGTTAAGTATCCGATGATTGCAGAAGCACCAAAGGCAATACAAGCGGGTAGAAAATCAGGAAGCGTAACTGCTACGGGATTTTTGAGGAATCGAGCGACGAATAAGGTGACGACTCCTGCAGTGATCGGAATACCCAGAAAAAAGGAAAAACGTACTGCCTCGGCGCGTTCAGTACCAGCCAGCATTGCGCCCGCCATGGTAATGCCCGAACGGGAGACACCCGGCAGCAAAGCAAGTACCTGAAACAGACCGGCAAGCAGTGCCGCCTTCCATCCGGTTTGTGTGGATTTTTTTTGCGGCCACTTTTCTACGAATAGAAATAGGGATCCTGTGAACAAAAAGGAGATTGCCACTGCCGAAACACTGCGAAAGGCCGAAAAGAGATCTTCAAAGAAAAACCCTGCAAGCGCCGCGGGAATAGTCGCTGCGATCAGCATCAGAACAAAGCGGACGTCCTCATGTTTTTCCTGAGCAAAAGGAATCAAGAGGATGGTAATGATCTCTTTACGAAATAGAATAACGGTCGCGAGCAGAGTACCGCCATGCAACAAGGCATCAAAAGCAATCAGCTCTTCGGCGGGCAAGCCAAAAAAGTGTTGTGCTAAAACCAGGTGCCCCGAACTGCTGATGGGCAAGAACTCCGTGATTCCCTGAAAAACGCCAAGCAGCAATGCTTCAATCAGGCTCATGCGATCATCCAATTGAGAAAATCCCATCCATAATAAATAACGCCGATGGCAATAAGAAAATGGAGTACACGCCCCACAATCGCCGCCGCCATAAAGCGCCAAAAGCGCATCTCAAAAATACCGCCCGCCCACGCCGCTACTTTAAACGGCAAAAAGGTAAAGGCCATTATAAACACACCGATCTCACCCCATTTTTGAAAATATTGCTCCGCTTTATCGATACGTTTTTGGCCGAACAAGCGGACTGTGAGCGGATGCCCCAGTTTTTTGCCCAGATAAAAACCAACCACGGCACCAAGCAAATTCGAGAGCACAACGATAAAAAACGATGGCCATAGCGGAAACCCGTTGAGCACGGCAAACCCGAGAATCGGGCTGATGGGAATGGGGTTGATAAACGCTTCGGTAAACGAAAATACCGCCAAGCCGAAGAGGCCATATGCTGCTACGAACTCTTTCCCGATATCGACCAAAGGTTCGAGGATATTGCGTGAAAAATCCGCACTATTGTGCGGGGAAAATGAGGAAGGGTCAATCTAATAACCACCCCAACCCGCTGCGTCGATATGGTGCCTCAGATAGCTAGTGATTTGGCGGTGCATGAAATCGGTGCCCAGCTCGACCCACCCCCGTTCCCCTTTTGCTTTAGATACTCAATAGTGCCTTCGACTCACTCTAATATGATATATAGTTCTCCTGCACTTAGTTGATAATGGATATACGTAAACTGCCCAAATACTTGAAAAGTCTGATTAAGAAAAAACCGAGCCTCACGATCAACCATCAAAGACAGCCTTCTGCCACTCGTGCTGAATGGCATTGAAAGTTGACCGCTACGGGCAGAGAGGCGATGTGCGTGGGGCGCGATTCGACGTGTACGGCAAGCACCGTTTTTGTTCCGCCTAAGCCCAGTGCGCCAATATCGAGTGCTTCGATTTGAGTGGCAATTTCTTGCTCTAGTTCAGCATATTGTGGATTCATGTTCGGTTCTCCGAGCGGACGGAGTAAGGCCTCTTTGGCGATTTCGGCGACACTATCAAAACTGCCGCCAATGCCAATACCAAGCAGCCACGGGGGGCAACTGGCGCCTCCGGCGACTTGCGCCGCATCAAGCACGGTTTGAATCACCCCCTCACGGCCATCGACTGGGCGCAGCATCTTGACGACAGATTTGTTTTCAGCCCCACCGCCTTTTGGCAAAAAACGCAGCGTGAGAGTGTTGCCTGCAACATGCTTGATGTGGACGATCGGCGGGCAATTGTTTCCGGTATTCTTGCGGTTAAGGAGTGGGTCATCCACCATACTCGCCCGCAGAAAATGTTTTTTGTACGCACTGTCTACCGCTCTTTCGAGTAGTATTGGCAAGGGCTCGTCGAGCTGCACCTCGTGCCCAAGCTCCACAAAAAATACGGCTGTGCCTGTATCTTGGCAAAGTGGAAGCTTTTCTGCTGTAGCGATGGCTGTATTTTGTACCAGATCTGATAAAACGGATTTGGCCGCCCCATTTTTTTCGGTTTCAGCAAACGCTTGTAGTTTTTGGGTGACTCGCGGCGGCAAGTGAAAATTCGCTTTTTCAATGAGCGATTCGGCAAGGGCGATGATTTTTTCTGCAGCTATCTGCTTCACGTGAATCAAAATCGCCCAAATCATACCGCATATCAGCAAAAAATGCTTCCAGCTTTTTGAGCAGCACCATTTTTCTTTACTCTGGCAAGTGAAAGTAGTTGCTTTTCATTGAAAGGAGTTTTTATAGTCAAACCCTTTGCTGGCAAATTTTTGCCGCCACAGATAAACGTATGGCAACCGCTACTCAAGAAAAACCACGCACGGCTCAGAAAAAGCTCTTCTTTCGCAAAAAAGATGCCGCCCAAATAGGGAAAGCGGTAGAAAATGCGAAAAAAATCGCTCTTATTTCACATCGTAACCCCGATGGCGATACCACCGGAGCAGGGCTCGGCTTGCGCGATATTCTGCAGCGACAAGGCAAGTATATCGAGAATGTTTGTATCGACCCGATTCCGCTTTCATTCCGCTTTTTACCGGATGTTTCATTATATAAAACCGATTTTGAGCCCAGAGATTTCGACCTCACCATAGCCGTCGATGCGGCTGCAAGGCACCAAACAGGATTACATGAGCTGAAGCCAGAACTTTTCGCCGGCAAATATCCCTTTATCAATATCGACCATCACATTTCAAATGAAATGTTTGGTACGGTGAACCTGATCGAATCAGAAGCCTGTAGTACCACCGCCGTGCTGTGGAAGCTGTGCGAACATTTAGATTGGAAGGTGTCGCCCAGTGCGGCTACCTGTCTGCTCAATGGATTGTTGACCGACACCGGCTCATTGCAGCATAGCAATGCGACCCCTGAAGCCCTCCGTATTGCGGCCAAACTGCTCACAGCGGGGGCAGATTTACAATCGATTCGTAAATATGTCTTTTGCAGCACTCCGGTGCCTACCATGAAACTGTGGGGGAGGATTCTTGAGCGCATCGAATTAAGCAGTCAGCAAATCGTCACTTCTATTGTAAATGAGCGAGATTTTGCGGTAACCGGGGCCGACCCTAAAGACGCTTCGGGGGCGATTGACTTTTTGAATATGGTGCCAGATGCCAAGTACGCTATGCTCCTGACCGAACGCGAAGGGAAAGTAAAAGGTAGTCTGCGCACTCAGCAAGAAGCCGTAAATGTTTCTGATATCGCCGCCAAATTCGGTGGAGGAGGTCACATCAAAGCAGCGGGTTTCTCGGTACCGGGGCATTTGCAAGTCGAACGGCGTTTTAAAATCGTCAAAGGGTAGTCGAGATGCTCTTATGCGAAGCTATGTAAACAGAGGGCAAAACCTAGTTCTACGAAAATGAATTCATGAGCGATTTCAACACATTTTGGCAGAAGGGCAGAGTTTTGCTTATTTTGAGATAGGGCAATACATTATGAGTTGCTGATAAGGCTTCAGCTACAATTTATTCAGCGTTATAATTGACCCCAAGCTACTTCATGATTTATTTCAAACAATCTCTCCGCTTTCCATGGATAAAAAATCTCTTACTTTCCGTACCGAATCTCCATTTACGCTCGGTGCGATGTTTTTTTTGTGTGCTTTTTTTGCTCTCAGCATAGTGCTGATGCCGCAACAAGTGATGGCGCAAAGTTCAATAGCTCAAGTCGCCGTCGGGTCTGATCATGCCTGTGCCCTTAAATAACAACGGAACAGTACTGCTGGGGGGCAGGTACTTTGGACAGCTCGGCAACGGCAATTTCACCGACAGCCTGTCTCTTGCTTTTATATCTGGACTTACAGATGCTATCAAGATCAGTTAGGGGGTAGTTATTCCTTGCGACTTGACTACGATGCACCGGCAAATTGGCCTGCACCAGTAATAACACGAACGATCGCGTATGAAAGCATAATCACAAGTATACCGATTGCAGCCCAGAGGATGATTTTCTTTCCTTTATTGATCTGTTCTTCTTCGCCCTGGCCGGTTACGAGAAGTACACCGGCATAGATGATCATCACGACGGCGATCAGCCCCAAAAATCCTAGAAAGTAGTTGATAAAGTCGACGATTGCACCGCGCAGTTCTTGGTCTACCGCACCGGCATATTTATCGTCATCTTGCAAATATGGGTTTTGTGCAAGGGCAGATGTCACCGGAACAGCAAATGCCATTGCAAGGGTAACAAAAGAGGATGTCAGTCGTTTCATGGGCTGTTTTACCATATATCTTTGGTATTCTAGCACAGAGTGGCATTCTCTTGCAAAAAAATACTCTGTTCTGCTGTTTTCAAATAAAAAAAAAGTGCTAAAATAAATGTAACACTCTTGTTTGGTTCGCTATATGAGGACAAAAACTTTCAGTGTCAACGACTATGCTATTTCGGCAAGCGCAGCTTGAATCACTTCTTGTCTCTCGACCTGCAAAGCGTGTGCCTTAGCTTTATTACGCTTACGCGCATGAGAAGTGGTAGGGCGGCGTGAGCCGGCGCCAACAAGGCAGTGTTGTTTTGAGCTTGAACGGTTTGACATCTCTGAGTTAAAAACAGCCGATGTATTATCCATATCTTTTTATGGGTTTTCAAGTCTTTTTTCGGAACTTTTCAGTGACATTGAATTTCATCGATTTGCCGATTGCCAGCTGTGTTTGAGTGAAAAGTGCCGGCAAGCTGCCAAAGAAAATAGTAGATATTGGCAAAAGTAACCACTGCAGAAACAATTTAAAATATCCGGTCTTCTTTGGAGGTGGTGGTGTGAGCAGAAAAGTGAGCGCCATCGAAACAACAATACCCACGAGCGCAAAGCGAAACAGCAGCGAGAGGAAGATGGCGACATGGCTGCCAAAAACCGTATCGGCAAACTGCGGATTCAGAAAACGGATATATGGAGTGATTACAGCTAAAAACACGGCAGCAGTCGCCCACATATAATGCCCTTCGACCATGCGAAAGTACTGCAAAAAAGTGCGAATTTTGGGCAGTTTGCGCCAGTTTTGGATGACGCCGAGGGTGAAATAGGCGATATCAGAGCTACCCCACGCCCAGCGCCTCAGTTGATTGAATTGGCTTTTGAGTGAGCGAAGGTAGGTGGTTCCTTCGGCAGCGTCTTGGTAAATAGGAAGAAAGACAGGAACTACGCGATAATCGCCGTTAAAATGAAGATAACTGCGCCAATATTGCCGACCATCTTCGACAATCGTCGTCTTGTCCCAAAAATCCATTTGAATCAAAGCAGACAGCGGTTGACAATGGCTCGAAAAATTCCGTAAGCGATCGGGCCGCCCAGCTTCGATCAAGTGCCAGTAGCCAGAAGCTAAAGCCATCATGCGGTTGATAGTCGGCACATTCCAGATGTTATTGAAAAAAAGTGGAATCGGCTGAAAGGCTTTTTGCTGCCGTTTTTCCGCTCGGCAGAATTCGTAGGTCAGGGCTTGCAGCAATTTAGGGTGCAACCGGTTGTCGGCATCCAAGGTTGTGACGAGCACTGTATCAAGGTCGATGCCATCGCTTCGCAATATTGTGGTGACGTGCGCGGCGGCATAAGAGATGTTGGCGCCTTTGCCTGGTATTTCATCGGCCAAATCGGCAGGATGCTCGACCCAAAAGAAACGTCCGAACCGGTCTTTGAATTCAGCCTCCAATATTCGAGCATATTCCCGCCCGCGATCAGCGTCGCGGGCCTCTGTCGCCAGGCAACAATAGACGTGTGCAGTATCAAAATCCGCATCGGCTATCGTCGCCATAGATTCGCGCAATACTTCGAGCGGCTCTTTATATGTGGGTAAAATGATCAGGTGAGACACTTCACTTGGCGTAATTCCGGCTCTTGGATTCATCAACGTTTGATTTTTGGCTTTCCAATCTATTTGGCACGCTTTCTTGTACTGGCAACTAGAATAGATGAGAAAGTAGGCGAATTCCATCGCCCGTAAAAACCACAAAAACACATAAAGCAACACGAATCCACTCACCACTTGGGGGAATCGACTAAACAGCACAAAAGGGAGGATAATCGTGCACCATGCCAAAACAGCCGGCAGGATTTCTAAAAGACGTTTAATGGCAATCAAAAAGAAAAATGGAATGAGCTATGACGAAGTTGTACTAGTTTGTAAAAAATCATCGCGTACTTTAAACAAAAACTGGGGATTATCTTGCAGCGGAAACTGATTACTTTTTGGTATTTCTCGAATATCACACCCCTTTTGTCTGAGCCGTGGCAGGAAGGAAAAACCGTTGTTCTCAGATCCATATACATACAACTTGGGAATAGTGAGTGCTGCGTATCTTTCAACGAGATCCCCATTCTCTGAATAGAAAAGAGGCGAAGGGCAGCAATCGTAAGAGGATTGCAAGGTTGGCAACACCTCTCGCGAGTTTGCATAAGGTTTAAGACGTGTATTCTCACTGGTATGTAAGCGCTGCAAAAAGCCGGGAAGTGTCTTACCTTGGAATTCATCAAAAGACACATCAGCAACGGCGGATGAGAAGTGACAATTCTCCACGTGCAGGTTTCCCTCAATATCAACAAAAGCCGTTATTGACTGCAAATGCTTCTCAGCCAGCAATAATCCCACCAAGCCACCTAAGCTATGGCCAATCAGAACAATATCATCTCGTTTTAGCTCATTAATAAATCCGTGAGTAATATCGACCAGATCATTAACTTCCACTAATCGGGAATAATTCGAGCCCCCGTGACCCGGAAAATCAAATGCGACTAACGTGTAATCATCAAACTTTTCGTTTTTGGCGGCACTAAAAAAATCACCCTTCGAGCAGCCGAGTCCGTGCAGATAGAGCCAGGTTCGTTTTTTACCGGTTCGAATAAAATACTCAAGTTCGTGCACTCCTCCGTCATACGGAACATGTTGCTGGTGAGTCGAAACACCTTCTTCCATAATCTGTTTGCTGCAAAAATATCAACGCATACTCTGTCACGAAACAAAAAGATGAGCAAGAACACAAAAAATTTGCAAAAATTATTGACTCTTGGGGCATTCATCTTCAAAATATCGTGGAAATTTTTCCAGACACGTTGACAACAGCTGTAATGAACCCTCTTCAAGAAGTACTCGACGCCGAAAAAGAGGCTGCTCGCATTATCTCTGAGGCAGAAAAAGAGGCGGCTCGCATCCGCGACACTGCAAAAGAAGAGCAAAACCGTATTCGTGAAGAAAAAGAGTCTGAAAAAAGTGAATCGATCCGCACACAACTCGTGACCGAAAAAGAAAAGGCGCAAGCGCGTTTTCGCGAACAAATGGATGAGACCGATAAAATGGTAGATCAGTTGGTAGATATTACCGCTAGCCACAAGCCAGCGGCTGTAGAAAAAGTCGTCAGTGGGTTCAACGATTTATTTGCTTCATAAACACATGGGAGTGGTTGCCATGCAAAAGGCGGGGATTTTATTTACACGAGAGCAATCGCGTGCCGTCTTAGCTGCCGTGCAAGAGCTGGGTATTTTTGAAGTAATCGCTGGTCAAGATGAAGCTTCTCCTGCGCTTCCGGAAGAGTTTAGCGGAGTCGATGCAAAAATTGCTGATCTCGCGTTTGTTGCTCGTTACCTAGAAGAAAGTAAGGCCGACCCCAAAAACCTGCGCGAAAAACTTTTGGGCCAGCGTGTCGAAGCAGACGAAATGACAGCACTAAAATCCGCAACGAATGATTTCACGCGCGTTATCGACGCATGCGAGAATCTGCAAGAGCGAGAGGGGAAGGTTGTAGCCCGCAAGGCGAAGATAGCCGAACTGCAAGCTGCACTCACAGCATGGCATGGGCTGAACATCCCGCTCGACTTTCCTCGCGAGACCGCAAATGCCTATATAGAAGTGGGGACCGTAGAAGAAAAAGACTTTGGCGATTTTGCTGCTGAAATCGAAACCTTTCCACTGGCACACTTGTATAAGGTGTCGGCATCAGAACAACATGTATACGTACTACTTGTATTTGCAAAAAGCATTGCCGATGAAATCACGTCGATCGTGGAATCTTATCGCTTTGCGCACGCCGAGTTCGAAGGTGCAAAAGGGACAGTAAAAGAAGAACAGCACAATCTGCAGAGCGAAGAAAAGCAGCTGGCGCACGACCTGCATGAGATTACGCAGCAAAAACAGCAGCTCGCGAAAGAGCACTTGCGTGAGGTAAAGCTAGCACACGATGCCCTTCTGTGGCAGCGTGATAAAAAACAGGCGATCGAATCAGCCGCTGGTTCTGAGCAAACAATATTCGTGCAGGGCTGGGTTCCACGCAGCCGCTTAGATGAACTAAAAGCCGTTGTTGCAAAGGTGACAGACCAGGCAGATGTCATGGTGGTGCCAAGCGGAGAAGATGACATCGCTCCAAGTGAATTAGGAAATACAAAAGCACTCAAGCCGTTTGAAATCATTACCCGTTTCTTCGGGATGCCAAAAGGCGGAGAAATGGATCCGACTCCGTTTGTGACCCCGTTTTTCGTCATCTTTTTTGGCTTCTGCCTCACAGATGCCGGCTATGGATTCTTGCTTGCCGCGACGTTCGCTTTCATATTATACGTGTTCCCGCTGGGCCGTGACTTGCGCGCAAGCGTGCGATTACTTATGTACTGTGGATTTTCGACGATAGTAATGGGTATCTTATTCGGTGGCTATTTCGGATTAACCACTGAGCAACTGCCGTTCTTAGTAAATCCGGCGGATGGTTATTTTTACGGTCAGGTGTTCGATCCGCTTAATAACTTGATACCGAATGTGATGGTGCTCGCTTACGGCTTAGGACTATTTCAATTGCTTTTAGGAGTCGTGCTTTCGGGCATTATCCATGTTCGTGAAGGCAGGCCACTAGATACCGTTTTTATTACACTGCCGACTTTTCTCGCCGTAATATTCACCATTCTCTGGGCAATGGCAAAGTTTGGCGTTATGATTCCAAGTGAATATGCTTCTGTCCTGGGTATGGTGCCACTGGCACTTTTGGCGGTGCTTGTCTTTTCGATGGGCAGCGGCAACATTTTTGTGCGTCCGTTACTTGGAATCTTGATCGTTGCCAACGAAATCATCGGCTGGGCATCGATCGTGCTTTCGTACTCGCGTCTGTTCGCGTTAGGTTTGGCGACTGGAATCATTGCCATGTCGTTTAATCAGATTGCCGGAATGGCGTATGGAGCACTGCCGATTCTGCTTGGAATTCCTGCCATGCTCCTAATCATTTTACTGGGGCACACACTTAATCTGGGGCTCAACTTTATTGGCGCCCTAGTGCATACGGCACGTTTGCAATTTGTAGAGTTCTTTGGCCGCTATTTCGAAGGCGGAGGCAAGGCGTTTACCCCGCTCAAACGGCAGACGGTGTACTTGTTCGATCCGAGCAAATAGGCAAAGATAGCGCTACTGTTTCTGGTTTTTTCTTCTTTTCTCTTTTTTCAAACTTATGGAAGACATTCTGATCAACTGGGGTCCGGCACTGGCCTTTGGCGGAGCGGCTCTGGCAGCTGGTTTAGGTGCTGGTGGTTCATCAGCCGGGTGTGGCGCAGCTGGTGAAGCCACAGCAGTCGTAACAGCCGAAAAACCACAGCTCAAACCCAAGATGATTTTGCTGCAGGTGATGCCTGGTTCACAGGTGATTTACGGTTTCGTGATTGCGATGCTCATTTTGAATGGTGATGTCGCTAGCTACAATAGCACCCAAGGCGGGCAGGTATTCTTTGCCGGTTTAGCCATGGGTTTAGCCGCTTACTTTTCAGGAGCCTTTCAGGGCCGCGTTATTGCCTCGGGCACGCAGGCGGTTGCCAAAGATGAATCAGAACTCGGAAACGTGATTATCTTCGCCGCTGTGGTCGAGACTTTCGCCATTTTTGGATTCCTCGTCAGCTTCTTGATGCTGAACGCGGTCTAAGAATCCCCTTTTCCTTACGAAATAACGATGACTATCGCACATATCACCGATACGATCTTGGCAAAGGCCAAGCAAGAAGCAGAGGTTATTTTGCGACAAGCGCGCCAAGATGCCGAAGCAATTACAAAACGTGAGTCTGATGCAACTGCTGAATTACTTGAGCAGATGGAGAAAGCTGCGGTGCAAAAAAAGGCGCAAATCGAACGAAAGGTCGATAATCTCGCCATGCACGAGCGCAAAGCCAAGCTTCTAGCGACCAAGCAGCAAGTCTTGGATGAAGTCTTCGCTACCGCCTTACAGCAGATATGTGATCAACATGCCGAAAAGAAGAAGATCATCGCAGCAATGCTCAAGTCGATCAATGCAAAGACTGGCGCTGTAAACCCAGTAAAAAACGATGAAGCGGTTGTCACCGATGCGGTAAAAGCCGCCGGTAAAGAGTTTACGGTTGGCAAATCGATCGAGGGTGAAGGAGGTTTTGTATTTGTTTCGAAAGATGTCGAAATGGACTTTCGCTTCGAAACCATCCTCTACCAACAGTTGAAAAAAAGTTTGGAATATGATTTGAAAAATATCCTTTTTCCGCAGCACGCATGAGTGCAGTGTCGTTTTTACCGGCTACGGCGCGAGCCGCCGCATTGTCTGACCGGCTCTTGGCAAGTGGGGAGGTAGAGCGCATGTTAGCTGCTCCTTCGGTCGATGAAGCATTTAAAATCTTGTATGACCTCCGCTGGGCGCAAGTCGCCGCCGATGCTAACGACACCGGGTACTTTGAACAGGTGATCGATGCCGGACTCTACGATGTAAAGCAGCTGATTAGAAGTGCGTCTCCACGAGCGGAGTTGCCGCAATTCATCCTCTATTGGCACGACCTGCTCAACGCCAAAGCTACTCTCGCCGCCACACAAGCCGGAAAGAAATACGAGGATATTCGTGAAGATCTTTCTGATCTCAGCTATTTTCCAAAGCGAATCGCTTTTGACATTCTTGAGACTGGCGCGACACCAGAACCGGTAGCAGCCCAGTTTATGTATCCGGCACTAATCGAGGCAAAAGGGATTCTCGAAAAACATCCCGATCGCATGAGTGACGCCGAAACCCTACTCGATAGTGCTTTTTTTGTCGCCCTCTACCGCCTTACCGTCAAGCTTGCCAGCCCAGCTATTTCGCGATTCTTCGACCGTATGGTCGAAGCAGAGAACATCAAGAAACGCGTGCGCATCGGGAATGATGCGAAGGTCACCATGGTCGCACCACGATTGGGGAATGCTGGGATTGCGATCAACGATTGGGAAGATGGCATGCGTGCCTCGACGCTCAAACCGTTTTTAGACGAAGGGCTCGCACTTGCAGCGGAGAATAGATCACTTGCCGACTGGGAGATTGCTCTCGATATGAACGTGCTACAGAGTTTATTCTGGGCTGCCAAGGCAAACCCTTTTGGCCCGGCAGGATTAGTGCTCTATTTTTTCACAAAAGAGCGCAATGCCGAGATCATCCGTACGATTCTCGTTGGCAAGCAAAATGGCATCGCCACAGAATCCATCCGCAAAATGATCGACCCATATTTTACATCGCTGCGCCATTCATGAAGTATAGCATCGCCATTGTCGGTCGACGCGAAGAGATTCTCGGTTTTGCCGCGGTCGGGCTTCGTATATTCCCGGTAAAAGATATCGGGCAGGCGCGAGACACCTTGATCGACCTCAAGCGCCGAGTTTCAGAAGATGCACGTGCCGAAGAAGGAGAAAAGTTCGCTATTGTGTTTGTAATGGAAGAATTTATCCGTGAATTGACTGATGAAGAATTTGCAAAACTTTCTGCGGGCGCTTTGCCGGCTATTATCTCCCTTCCCGGTAATACCGGCAGCACCGGATACGGGAATGAAAAAATCCGACGTATCGTCGAAAAAGCTGTTGGTTCTGATATTTTTGGCAACTAATGAAGCACTTTTTGCTTACCATCGGCGCTCTTGCACTATTGACTGCCTGCACTCCGCCGGCCTCAGAGCAGACTCCTCCACTCCCAGCAGGTAATAACGGGATAACTATCGAAGACGGCAGTTTACCTGGAATGCCATCACCACCAGCAAATCCGCCACAAGAAGATGAAGAAATCACCTACTGCACACAAGACGTGAAAGAATGCCCCAACGGTTCGTTTGTCGGACGCGAAGGCCCAGATTGCGAATTTGCCAAGTGTCCGAGCGAAGACTTGCTACAGCCGACCCCAGAAGACACACCGGTCGCTTGTGCGCAAGACGCCAAAATCTGTCCAGACGGGAGTTCGGTTGGTCGTACTGGTCCAAACTGTGAGTTTGCCGCCTGCCCTGATGAAGATGAAGAGGAGCCAATAGAAGACGAGACTAATCCGGCAGAAGCAGTTGATGAAGGTGGGGATGAGTCAGATGCAGCACCTGCAGCGGAAGATGGAGTAGTCGAAGCCGAAGCATCTGGCATAGTTGAAACGGAGATAGAAGCTGCTCTGGTTCAAACATTTGAAATCGTGCCCGATGCCGGTGATCCGCAAGGTCCGTTTGGCTGTAATAACGACGCCAAAGTCTGCGAAGACGGCACCACATACAGTCGCGTTGGCCCAAGTTGCAGCTTTCCCGAATGTCCTCCCCAAGAATAATCTTTTTTTCTTATCTTTCCATCAACCAATGTCTGATCAAGGTGTAATCATTAAAGTCTCTGGCCCGCTAATTGTTGCGGAGAATCTGGAAGGCGCAAAGATGTACGAAGTAGTCCGTGTTTCTTCTGAAAACCTCGTTGGCGAGGTAATCGAACTAGCTGGCGATAAGGCCTCGATTCAGGTGTACGAAGACACTTCCGGTATTCATCCGTGTGAGAAGGTGACCCGCACCGGTGAAACCTTGTCGGTCGATTTGGGTCCGGGTTTGCTGCAGTCGATTTACGACGGTGTGCAGCGGCCATTAGAGCTGATCGAGAAAGAGTCGAATTCTGCCTTTATCGCTCGTGGTATTGATGTTCCAGGAATTTCACGCACCAAGAAGTGGGATTTTACAGCAGTCGCCGAAACCGGTAGTAAAGTAAACGAAGGCGATGTGCTCGGCACCGTGCAAGAAACCACGCTCATCGAGCATAAAGTCATGGTTCCGCCCGGTGTTTCGGGTACACTCACATCAATCGAATCGGGGAGCAAAACAGTAGAAGAGACGATTGCCGTTATCGAAACAAGTGAAGGAAAAGAAGAAGTGAAGATGCTGCAAAAATGGCCGATCCGCCGCCCACGCCCTATCGCGCAAAAGCGCGTGCCACAAACACCGCTGGTAACAGGAGGTCGCTCTATCGACACCATGTTCCCGCTCGCCAAAGGCGGAGCCGGGTGTATTCCTGGGCCGTTCGGTTCGGGAAAAACGGTTACCCAGCAGGGTCTCGCAAAATACTGCGACGCGCAGGTGATCGTATATATCGGTTGTGGTGAACGCGGTAATGAGATGACGGAGGTGTTGAATGAGTTCCCACATCTGACCGACCCGAACAGTGGCGAGCCACTGATGAAACGTACCGTGATGATCGCAAACACTTCGAATATGCCGGTAGCCGCGCGTGAAGCTTCCGTCTATACAGGAATCACGATTGGTGAATATTATCGCGACATGGGCTACTCGGTAGCACTGATGGCAGATTCGACCAGTCGTTGGGCAGAAGCCATGCGTGAGATAAGCGGACGTCTGGAGGAGATGCCGGGTGAAGAAGGCTACCCTGCCTATCTTGCTTCGCGCACTGCCAGTTTTTACGAACGGGCCGGTGCAGTAACTTGCTTAGGTGCTGATAAGCGTGAAGGTGCGCTCACCGTGGTAGGAGCGGTTTCCCCTCCTGGTGGTGACCTTTCAGAACCGGTTACGCAGAATACTCTGCGCGTGACGAAATGCTTCTGGGGGTTAGATGCCTCACTTGCCTACAAACGCCATTTTCCGGCAATCAACTGGCTCAATAGCTACTCACTCTATACCGATAATGTTATTGATTATTGGAGAAAGAACGTAGCGGAAGATTATCCCGAAGTACGCGCAACCGCGCTAGACTTATTACAAGAAGAAGCGAAGCTCGAAGAAATCGTGAAACTCGTGGGGATGGAATCACTCTCAAGCCGCGAAAAATTGGTACTGCTCGTTGCCAAATCGATTCGCGAAGACTTTCTCTTTCAAAATGCGTTTGACCCAGAAGATGCCTACACCACGCCAAAGAAGCAATACGGCATCCTCAAGGCGATTGTCACGCTTTACCAGGCGGGATTAAAAGTTGTCGAAGATCCTGAGTTCGAGTTCAAGAAATTGCAAGAGAATGCTATAATCGGCGAACTCGCCCATGCAAAAGACATTCCGAATGGAGAGGATGAGAAATTTGCCGATCTCACCAGCAAAGTCGAGAAAGAAGTTTTGGCACTTGCAAGGTAATCCGCCCTTTTTCCCCTAAATCAGGTGAATAAAAGGGGGTTGTTTTGAAGGGAAAATCCGCTCATGCTACTTATGTTCGTTGTTTCCAGATTCACATGGCCGATACCCGCCTCAACTTCGCGCATCTCTGCGACACCGCCTTTCTCAGTAAAGACGGGAAGCTAAATATTATCGGCATTTTCGAGAATATTATGGTCGCCCAACTGCCGGCGCGCCACCCGCGCATGACCTTGGTTATGAATCTGCATTTAACAAAAGGCAGCCATCCTTTTAAAGTGCGTATGGTAAAAGATGATGGCAACAAAACGGTGACGCAAGTCGAAGGGAATATTGAATACAAAAGCGAAGAAGGTAATGCCGGGCTGATAAACGAATTTGTAGATGTAACCATCGACGCCGCCGGCAAATACAGCTTAGAGATTTGGGTTGATAACGAACCGGTCGGTGAGAATGGGAAATTGACGTTTACAGTTGCGGAGCGGCAAAATAAACAGTGATTCATTTTTAATGGAATAATAACCTCCTGCATATTTGTCACTCGAGCTTGTCGAGAGGTCTATGATTTTTTACTCATCGCTCATTCCTCCACTTCGCTCATTCCATTCGCTCCCGTCGGATTGACAAAAAGCCACTCCCTACTTGCTGTTCACTACTGACTTCTGACATAATCCATTCGATATTTCCCTGATTCATGTACTCGCTAGGAGAGCTCCGCGTTGGCCATTCTGTAATCATCGATGGCGAACCGTATGTCGTTACCACTTGTCAACACAGCAAACAAGCTCGCGGTGCCGGTGTGCTGAAGACCACGATGAAAAATTTAAAGACCGGGGCGACGGTGCCAAAAACGTTTCAGGGCAATGAAAAACTGGCGCCCGCCGAAGTCGGCTTTTTTCGCGCACAGTATTTGTACCAGAGCGGTGAGGAATACGAATTTATGAACAGTGAGAACTACGAACAGTTCACCATTGCGGCAGATATGCTCGGCGATGATGCGGCCTTTTTGAAGGAAGGCGAAGAGGTAGATGTGCGTCATTTTGAAGGGCAACCAATCCAGGTGCAGTTTCCGCCGTCTTTACAATTTGAAGTAACAGAAACACCACCCGGCGTAAAAGGCGACACCGCCCAGGGCGGAACCAAACCGGCCACACTCGAAAACGGCCTTATCATACAGGTGCCGCTTTACGTGAACGAAGGTGATCAGGTGCAGATCAACACCGAAACAAAAGAATTTCAAAAACGCATTCAGGGGTAGCTCTTCGTAGCTTCGATTACACTCGCGCTCATAGCTCCAAATTCGCCTAATACTACAAGTGGATGAGAGAAAGTGCAGTTTTTTTAGGAAAATACGTGCTGAAAATTCAAGTTAAAACGTCTTGACGAAAGTTTGCTTTTCCTAAAAACTGACCGACTAGTCAGTTGTATTATACATTTATCATAAAAACTATGAAACCACCCGTCTCCGCAACTCGCCAACGCATCATCGATTCTGCTCGGCAGATCATCAGCGAGGGGAATATGAGCCCCTCAATGAGCGAAATCGCGGTTCGTGCTCGCGTCTCTAAGTCGGCACTCTATTACTTCTTCCGCAATAAAAAAGATATTCTTGTCGAGACCATGCGCCTAATTCCGGCAGGGTTTAAAGATACGGTTACAACCGCAGCGAAAAAGAAGGTCGGCGCGGAACATAAACTGCGTGAAGTCATCGAAACGTTCTGTCGTTCTATCCAAAAAGAAGACGCCGTCTCGCAACTGCTTGTGCAACAAGTCTTTTCGCACGACAAAGAGGTACTGAGAACAGTACTACACGAAAGAGAAGTCGCCATTCAGGCGCTCACTTCGATAGTGGATCAGGGCGTAAAGGAAGGAGTTTTTCGACAGATGAATCCAAAATTGGGCGCCGAGCTTGTCGGTGGGTATCTCGATTTTTTGACGATGACACTTACGCTGCCGATCAACAAAGATAATCTAAAAGTCGATTGCGACCCCGTGAAGAAATGTGAACAGCTCTATCGTTTAATGCTCAAATGAAAAAACTTCTCTCGTTCGTTGGCGTTCTAATCGTACTTAGCGGCTGTAATGGCAATGGCGAAGAAGAACAAGAAAATGCTGTCGAAACGAAGGTCGTACCGGCGCTGATGGTACAAGCAATACCATTTAAGCAAACAGTAACCGTATCGGGCACGTTGGAGCCAAAGTTTGAATCGGCTGTTTCGGCAGAGATTTCGGGAACCGTCTCACAAGTCTACGCAAATGAAGGCAGTGCGGTCTTCCCCGGGCAGCAGTTACTTGCGTTAGCAGCAACCGGTAATGTCGCCAGCGTTGATGTTTCGGCTGGGCAAACGGCATTGCAAAATGCCGAACGTTCGTTAGAGTTAACACGCCAGCAAACGACAGAGGCAGAGAAAAACGCCGAACTCGCGGTGCAGCAAGCACAGAAGAATTTAGAGAATGCCCGCAAAACCGATACTTCAACCGGCAGTTCGGTCGAGGCACAAGTCGCCTCTGCGCAAAGTGGAGTCGAACTCGCCCAGATCGGGCTCGAGAATTCCGAGAAATCTCTTGCAAATCTGCAGGAAAATCTGAAGAAGCAAGAAAGTGATTTGCAAGAAAATGAAGAAAATGTGATTTCGGGCGGCATCACCACTTTTCGCAGTGTTCTGCAACAGGCAGATGAAATTCTCGGTGCGACCGATGCCAACGAGCGCAAAAATGACCGCTTCGAAACGTATCTTGGCTTCCGCAACAAGCAGACGTTGATCGACAGTAAGAATAGTTTTCTGCTCGTCTGGAACGATTTTAAGAATTTGGAGAGTCGTTACGCGTCGAATCCGAGCTCGGTGACGAGTACAGAGCTCGTGGATATTGCCCAAGCCGTACGCGACACGCTGCGCCAGGTTGATATTATGCTGCAAAACACCATCACCGGTGGCAGTTTTACCGCTGCAGAACTAACAGGTTTTCGTACATCAACGACGACAAACCGCAGTACACTCGAGAGTATTTTCCAGTCGATTACTGCTATCGACCAACAGATCAGCGATTTTGAAATCACCAAGCCACAACAACTACGCAGCGCCGAAATCGGTGTAGAACAAGCTCAGAAGCAACTTGCTCAAGCCGAAAAAGCGTTGGAACAGAGTAAGAGCGGCGGCGATGTTTCGCTTGTTGGTACGAGTAATCAGATCAGCACTGCCGAAAACGCGCTCGAAACCGCGCAAACGCAGCTAGAAATCACCCGTAGACAAAACGAGCTATCGATCCAACAAGCTGCGACTGCCCGCGATAGTGCGCGTAATTCGCTGCAACGCTCGCAAACGCAGTATTCCAAACTTTCGGTCGCAGCTCCCGTTAACGGGGTAATCACAAGTGCCGCGGTAGAAGTGGGTGATACGGTTTCAATCGGTGCGCCACTCTTTGTCATCGCCCAGGTAGATGTACTCACCTTACGCGGTGATGTCTCGATTGAGGTGCTTCCCTCCATTAAAAAGGGGGCGCCGGTAATTGTAGAGATCGATGTGTATGGCGAACGCGAAGGGTTTGTCTCAAATATTTTCCCTGTGGCCGATGCGACGACCCGCCGCGTGACGATCAAGATTTCACTGGATAATACGGATGGCAGTATACCGGCCAATATTTTCGCCACGGCCGTGATAGAGTTGCCGCAAGATGAAGAGGTTATCCTCATCCCCTTTAAAAGCCTCACTTCGCAGCAACCGCCCAGCGTGTTTGTGGTCGGCGAAGCCGAGCGTGAAGATGGGTTCGTCTTGATGGTCGAAAAACGTCTGGTCGAGACCGGCCGTAAAGAAGGCAATCAGATAGAGATTGTAAATGGAGTTGCTGTTGGCGAAATCATCGTGCCAGGGCCGGTAGTGAGCCTGCAAGACGGCGACCTAGTGGAATTTTATGAAGAAGACGAAGCTCTCCCCACTCCACAAGCAACAGAATCGGATGAAGCAAATCCAGAAGAGGCAGAAGAAGAGTCTTTCAGACCACAAGAGCGTAATGAGCAGGAGCAGGACGCGGAATCCGTCGGCCCGGCCAACATTTCGTAACAACGCAAACAATATATGAGCATCGAACACGAATCTGGCGGCATCAGCAAAATCGCGACTGGCCCGGCAGGGTATTTTATCAAATTTAAAAAAGTCGCCATTCTTTTTGGTATTGTGCTCGTCTCGTGGGGCTTGATGTCAACGGTAATCGTGCCGAAGGAGTCTGCACCATATATCGAATTTGGCATCGTCAATATTTCGACGGTCTACACCGGTGCTTCGGCTGTGGATATTGACAGTCTTGTCACGAGCGAGATCGAAGACAAAATCAAAGATATCCGCGGTATGAATTCGTACTCTTCGTTGTCGCGCGACAGCGTCTCGAATATTACGATCGAAATGGAGCCCGGGCAAGATATGACCCGGGTGATGGGCGACGTACGCAGTAAGGTGGATGAAGCGAAACCAGCATTGCCGAGCGAGGTAGATGATGATCCAGTAATCCGTGAAATCGATAGTTCTACTCAGCCATTTCTTTCCATCGTCTTATCTGGCCCGTACACCCCAGTGCAGTTGACCGATTTTGCTGAAGAGATGAAAGCTGCACTCGAAGACGTACCTAATGTAGCCGAAGTGACACTGAGCGGCAGTAAAGAACGCGAAATCGCTGT
>CAZLFD010000008.1:35167-41091 GCA_964558715.1 uncultured Candidatus Peribacteria bacterium
CGCTGTGCGTGTCAACCAAGCGCGGCTCGAAGCGCTGGGGCTCTCGCTGTCAGATATCACCGGCGCCATCCGCAACGCGCATCGCGACACGCCGGTGGGGAATTTTGAAATTGACGATCTGCAATACTCCATCCGCTTTACCGGCAAGTTTCAGGGTGTTGAAGATGTACGCACCGTCGTACTTGCTGACCTGAGTGATAAAGGTTTTCCGTCGCTCGTGACCGTCGGCGATATCGCCGAGGTGGCCGAACGTCAAGATGATGATAACGAGAGTCTCTACCGCTTCGCACATGTGCGCGAAGGCGATGAGTCAGCGAAAGATCCGATCAAGTATATAACACATTTGATCAATGGCATTTTTGCTTTTGAATTGAAGATCATCCTTTTATCGTTGCTGCTTGCCGTCTTTATTATTGGCATCTTCGTACCACTGATCTCCTTTGCTGGCAATACCTTGCCGCGCGGCGCATCATTGTTTGTGGCGGCTGTTTTGCTGATGGTTTCGTATCTCGCCTATACACCCGAACCGGTGGTGGGTAGTGTTTCGCCGCAAGTAGATAATGCCGTCGAACTGGTGCTCTCGAAAAAATCGGAGTCGGATATTTTGAAAGTCGATGAGCGGGTGCGCAGAGCGGCCAAAGAATTTGCCGCTAACGAAATGCCAGACAACCTTAGTGTCAATTACACCAATGAATCGGCGGTGATCATGCGTGAAGATTATAAAGAAGTCGTCTTAAGCGGCTTGCAGTCGTTCCTCATCGTGATGGCTTTTATCTTTTTGTTTGTGGGAGTAAAAGAGGGGCTCGTCGCTTCGATTGTGATTCCAATCACGTTTCTTGTGACCATTGCGGTACTAAATCTGATGGGAAAAACACTGAACTTTATGACGAACTTTTCGATGATCCTTTCGCTTGGTATTCTGGTGGATACGGCCATCGTTATCGTTGTCGGTTCGCACCAATTCATCAAACAAGGTCTTACCCCTAGTAAAGCCGCACTACGCGCTTTGCAGGAGTTTTGGGGGCCACTACTCGCAGGAACGCTTACCACCTTAGCGGTTTTTATTCCCCTGCTGAGTATGCCGGGTATTCTCGGGCAGTATCTCAGTTTTATTCCGATTACGGTGATTATCGTACTCATCGTTTCACTGCTAGTGTCACTCTTTTTGTTGCCTGCCTACACGGCAATGTTTTTGTCAGACCCGAAAGAGGAAAAACCCAAGCGCCGCCGCTTCGTAAAATTGTGTGCATTTTATGGTGGATTGCGAAAATCACTCGACCGCGGAATCGAAGGGATTATCAACCGCTACGAAAAACTCCTTAGTGGACTGATCCGCAAACGCGCCCGGCGTCTGGGTATTTTCGCCATCACTGTTGCGGCGTTTTTCTTAAGCTTTACCTTGCGCATCCCCTTTGAGCTGTTTCCTAGTGGCGATGCGCCTTTGTTTAGCGTGGCGATCCAGATGCCAGAAGGTACGACCAGTAACAAGACCCTGGTGCCTACTCTGGTGCTCGAAGATTTTTTACTAAATGAACCAGAAGTGCGCTACATCACGACGAGTGTAAATGGCAAAAGTGCGACCATTAATCTGGAGCTCCTACCAGTGCAAGAGCGCGAAGAGCTTGGTTTGCGCACTTCAAAAGAGATGGTCGAAGCCCTGGCACCTGAATTAGAGCCAATCGGAAACCGCTTTGGCGCTTCAGTCCGCGTACAAAATGCGTCTAACGGCCCGCCGAGCGACTCCCCCGTGGCGATTCGGGTCATCGCCAAAGACAGCAATGCTATCGATCAGGCCGAGCGCGTCAGTAGCGACTTGACCGATTTGCTGAAAACGATTTCCAGAACGCAAGGTGTGCGCAATAATCTCGAGCAGATTCCCGGCGAATTCCGCTTTCAGGTCAACCGCGACCGCGCCACTGCACTTGGCATTAATCCAGATGGCGTACCGGGGCTCGTGCGCACAGCCCTGCAGGGCAGCACTGCAGCGACGATTACGCGCAATAATCGCGATGTCGATGTGGTGGTCGAATTCGACCAGGAAGAGACAAAATCACTCGAAGACATCCGCAATATGAAGATCTTTGCGCCCGACGGCCGCGCTATCTTGCTCGGGCAGGTGGTGACCATCGAGCGGGAAGACGCGCTTGCCGCCATCCGCCGTGAAGAAGGAGATATCGCCTTTACTGTGAGTAGCTTGCTAGCACCGGGCGGAAATGCGGGCATCATCACCCAACAAGCACTGGCTAAGATCGATGAGGGTGAAATCGATGTGCCAGAAAGTGTTGCGATTGTGACGGCCGGTGAAAACGAAGAAAATGCCGAGTTGATTCAGACCCTGGTCGTCGGGCTGATCATCGCTATTTTTCTGATGTTCTTCATCCTAGTGATCCAGTTTAACGCCTATTTACAGCCATTATTGATTCTGTTTACACTGATGTTCGCCCAGATTGGCGTAACCCTGGGGCTCTTTTTGACAGGTACACCACGTAGTCTTGCCTATTTACTCGGTATCATCGCGCTAGCAGGTATTGCGGTGAATAATGCCATTATTATGATCGACCAGATCAATCAGAACCGCAAGGCGCTCAAAGGCCAGGATGAAACAGCAGGTGTATTAGGGCACGCAGTCGTAACAGCAGGAAAATCTCGTTTTGTTCCAGTTGTTCTAACCACGCTCACGACAAGCGCCGGAATCTTGCCACTCGTCTTTCAGGATGTCTTTTGGGCAGGCCTCAGTTTTACCGTGATGTTCGGGCTGATGACCGCATCACTGATGACCCTTTTCATCACGCCATCGCTGTACATACAGCTAGAGCGGGAAAAAGCGATAACCTTTACCTTCATGCTCTTTGCGATCATCTTCGCCATCGGATTGATGATGCTTGTAAACTTGAATCCAGTTGGATTCGTAGCACTGGCTGCCTCTCTCCCTTTTTACTTTCTCTATCGATGGCTCTGCCGCAAAAAAGACCGGGTGGTACACACTGACAAGAAGCCGCTACCGACGGCGTAATACGTTATCACGTGTCAATATTGCATTCGGGCAAGCTGCTTTTTATAAATCGTACCAAATCCTCGTGAGGGCTCATTAGTACTGATTGACACTTGTGTATCAACCAATACTTGCTCCAATTCACTTCTCACAGCTGCCAATTCAACCTGCCCTATGGCATCTAAATCTGAAACATCAGGAAGGCACATGTCTGTCTCAAAAACGAGTAAACCTCCGTTTTCCAGATGATGCTGCACACAAAACAGAACGAAATCCAAAGGATTATGTTCTACCATTCGTTCATTTCCATGATTTGCGTAGATGTCCCAAGGATTTGGATAAAACCATGTCATTACACGGAATTTTTCGTCGGGAACAGCACCTATAGAATAGCCATGGAACTCGATTTCAAGTTCATCATTTGAAAAATCTTCAGGAGCGACTAAATCTACACCATGAACACTCATACGAGAGTTTCCTAATATTCGCCGCATCCGCGACACTGTATTATGATGCAACCAGCGAATCTGTGCTAATTGTACACCACCCTGCTCTTTGGGTAGTTTTATGTACGGATTATCTTTTCGAGCATAATCGAAACCTGCGCCGATATCTAAAACCTTGAGTGATGCCAAAGTTTATTAAAAAAGGAATACAATAATAATGCAAATATTGAAGAACACAATACTAAAAAAATCTTTCCAAAAATGCTTGACACGAATTCATCATTTTGAAAACATGCTCTGGCGCTTCCGGATTTTGTTCGGGAGCTTTATGTCCCTTGAAATCAACGGAGAAAACAATTGCAATGTAACTAAAATGGATAACGATTTCCTGACCTTGGAAATTGTTTGTCAAGAAAAGAAGGTTTTCATAGAAAAGGAAAAAAAAGCAAAGAATGGATGCCTAGACTCCAAGCTCCGATGAAGGACGCGGCAGCTAGCGATATGCCTCGGCGAGCAAGCAAGCATGCATTGACCCGAGGATTTCCGAATGGGGAAACCCCTCCCGATTTATCGGGAGACTGGCAGGTGAATATATAGTCTGTCAGAGGACACGCGGCGAACTGAAACATCTCATGTAACCGCGGAGAAGAAATCAAACGAGATTCCCTGAGTAGCGGCGAGCGAAAAGGGAAAAGCCCAAACCCCGCTTAGGCGGGGGGTTGTAGGACCTCAACATCTGAATATCCCATGAAGTCGAATGACTCCTGGAACGGACAGCCACAGAGGGTAAAGGCCCCGTAGACGTAAATAGGCTATTCGGTAGAGTGTTCCTGAGTAGGGTCGGACACGTGTAATCCGGCTTGAAGCTGGGTGGACCACCATCCAAGGCTAAAGAGGTTTGGAGTTCGATAGTGTACCAGTACCGTGAGGGAAAGGTGAAAAGAACCCCGGAAGGGGAGTGAAATAGAACCTGAAATTCTTTGCTGATAAAGAGTCGGAGTCCCGTTTGTCGGGATGACGGCGTACTTTTTGTAGAACGGCTGAGCGAGTAAGCTGTCGGCGGCTTGGTTAAGGGAGTAATACCCGGAGCCCAAGCGAAAGCGAGTCTGAATAGGGCGTTTTGTCGTCGGCACTTGACCCGAAACCGAGTGAGCTAACCATGGGCAGGTTGAAGCGGAGGTAACACTTCGTGGAGGACCGAACCCACGCGTGTGCAAGACGCGGGGATGACCTGTGGTTAGGGGTGAAAAGCCAATCGAACTCGGAGATAGCTGGTTCTCCTCGAAATAGCTTTAGGGCTAGCCTCGAGTGTTAAGGTACGGGGGTAGAGCTCTGTCAAGGCTAGGGCCCTCCACAAAGGGTACCAAACCTTAACAAACTTCAAATACCGTATCGAATTACTCGGGAGTCAGACCATGACAGCTAAGTGCCATGGTCAAAAGGGAAACAGCCCAGATCGCCGTCTAAGGTCCCAAATGCAGTCTCAGTGGTAAAGGAGGTGAAAATGTCGAGACAACCAGGAGGTTGGCTTAGAAGCAGCCATCCCTTTAAAGAGTGCGTAACAGCTCACTGGTCCAACGTCTTTGCGCCGAAAATGTAACGGGGCTTAAGGCTGCAACCGAAGACGCGAATTCACGCTTATGCGTGAGTGGTAGAGGAGCGTTCCGGTCTGCGTTGAAGTCGAATCGCGAGGTTCGGTGGAGCGTCCGGAAGTGAAAATGCTCAGATGAGTAACGGGGAATGAAAGTGAAAACCTTTCACACCGCAAGACCAAGGTTTCCCACGCAATGTCAATCAACGTGGGGTTAGTCGGTCCTAAGACGAGGGCGAAAGCCGTAGCCGATGGACATCCGGTTAATATTCCGGAACCAAAAATATTTCGCCCAGCACGAATTCGTTTTAACGGGATTCGAGATGTATGCCTTCGGGTGTACTTCAAGATGAACAAGCGAACGGAGGAGTGAGTAACGGAGGGACGCCGTTTGGTACTCTGAGCCGGTTAATGAATTCCGGTACAAGCGTCTAGGTGTTGACGCTGGTAGGTAAATCCGCCAGCTGAGCTGAAGCGTTATGTCAAATGTCTCGGCGCGAGTCGAGATGAGTCAGATCACCCAAGCGGACCAGAAAAGCTTCGTTATGAGAAATATTTTTGACCGTACCGCAAACCAACTCCGGTGGTCGAGTCGAGTAGACTCAGGTGTTCGGGAAAACTTGCGTTAAGGAACTCGGCAAAATAACGTCCGTAACTTCGGGATAAGGACTGCTCCTGCCCATTGATATTCGTATCATGTCGGGTTGGGAGCTGCAACAAAAGAGCCCGGGCGACTGTTTACCAAAAACACAGGTCCCTGCTAAAGCTTAAAGCTGATGTATAGGGGCTGACGCCTGCCCAGTGCCAGAAGGTTAAGAGGATTGGTTCACGCTGAGAATCGAAGCCCTGGTGAACGGCGGCCGTAACTATAACGGTCCTAAGGTAGCGAAATTCC
>CAZLFD010000009.1:0-38163 GCA_964558715.1 uncultured Candidatus Peribacteria bacterium
CAGAATGTCGCGAAGTCGAAGCCACGGAGCTTTAGCCCGTGGTTTCAGTTCACTTGTCGTTAACACATGATTGGAGTGGAGGTTTTCTTTTCCAAATCGACCATGACTAAAAGATAAGGTTAAAGGAGGACGAATTCTAGGTGCGAGTACGTGCAGCACGCCTCTACAACTTTTCTAGCGGTGCGACCGAGAGTGCCAGCTTTTTTTGGCCGTCTGTATCAAAAGCGATCGTCGCCACGCCATCATGCACGGCAATAACACTACCGGCACCGAAGACGGCATGACGTACGCGTTCTCCTGGTTCCAAATCGAAAAATTCGGCAATTTCATCCTCGATTGAGCTATAACTCCATTCATCGTCCGCATTTGAAGCGTGCTCGGCATTGGGGCGCGAAATACAATCAGTTGGAATCTCATCTAAAAAGCGGCTTGCCGGGTTTCGCTTTACTTCACCAAAACCCATGCGGCTGTCTGTGCGTAGGATGATCAACTTTTCCATGGCGCGCGTCATGCCCACGTACATCAGGCGACGCTCTTCTTCGATGCCATCCGGATCAAACAGACTGCGAGCATGTGGCAGAATACCTTCTTCTAACCCCGGCAAAAAGACGACCGGAAACTCTAATCCTTTGCTGGTGTGCAAAGTCATAATCGTGACACGGTCGAGCGATTCAATCGAGTCGGCATCGGATATCAGCGCGACTTCCTCCAAAAAATGCGAAAGTGCGGTCTCTTTTTCATGTCCGTCATATTTTTGGGCGACCGACTGCAACTCCAAAATATTATCAAAGCGCATTTCGCCTTCTTCGGTGCCGTCACGGTAAAATGCCTCGAGCTCAAAAGCCTCTACCACTTGGCGAATCAACTCGCCTGGGGTCACTTGGGTACGTTTTGCGCGTAATGCTGATATTTTACTGGCAAAACCCATGATGGCGTTTTTAGCGGCGGGTGGAATTCCATCGGCAAACTCGATATGATCAAACACCTCACTGATGCTCACATTGCGGTCGTTGGCATATTGCGACAGGCGGGCGATGGTGGTGGCGCCGATTTTGCGCGGCGGCAGATTGATGATTCTGAGCAGTGAAACGTTATCGAGCGGATTACTGATAAACTTTAGGTAGGCGAGAATATCGCGGATTTCTTTGCGCGCGTAAAACTTCAGCCCACCAACGATCTGGTAGGGGATAGCATGGCGTAAAGCAGCTTCTTCGAGAACGCGCGATTGCACGTTGGTACGGATGAGTATCGCAAACTCTGAATATTTTTTCTGCTCTAGATCCTTAAGCCCTTCAATAGTTCGGATGATAATCTCTGCCTCTTCGCGTTCGTCTCGGCAATCAATGATCTCGACAAGCTCACCGGCGCCGGCTTCTGTCCACATCTTTTTTGGTACGCGGCTGACATTATTGGCTATTACCCCATCTGCCGCATCCAGGATATTCTGTGAGCTCCGATAATTTTGCTCGAGCTTGATAATGCGCGCATCGTCGAAGTGCTTCTGAAAATCCAACAAATTCGTGATATCTGCACCGCGAAAACTATAGATCGACTGGTCAGAGTCGCCAATGGCGCAAAGATTGCGGTGGTCGGTGGCAAGCATCTGTAAAAAGCGGAACTGTACGGCATTTGTATCCTGAAATTCATCCACCGAAATGTATTGCCAACGTTTGCGATATTTCTCCAATATCCTCGGAAACTGCTCAAAGAGCACCACTGGGAGTACGATAAGATCATCAAAATCGACCGTATTCGCCGTTAACTTCTCTGCTTCGTATTTTTTATAGACGTCGGCGGCAATGGTATCTATCGGGCCATTGGCTTGCACCGCAAAGTCTTCCGGATTGACGAATTCGTTTTTGGCGAGCGAGATCTTACTTTGAATGACTTTTGGGTGGATTTTTTTATCGTCGATTCCCGCGCCTTTCATGATCTTCTTGATGAGCGCCAAGGCATCATCGGCATCTAAAATAGTAAACGAGCGAGCTCTGCCCAGCTCCTCTGCTTCTGCACGTAAAATACGCACGCCAATACTGTGGAACGTGCCGATAAGCGGTTCATCGGCATCGCGTTGCAAAAGGGCGCGTACGCGTTCTTTCATCTCGTTCGCGGCTTTGTTGGTAAATGTGACTGCCAAAATCTGCCAAGGCAAAATGCCGCACTCGATCATAAAAGCGATGCGGTGGGTAAGAGCGCGCGTTTTGCCACTGCCGGCACCGGCGACTACGAGCACCGGGCCAGTAACGCATTCTGCCGCTTCGCGCTGACGTGGGTTGAGCCCTGAAAGCAAGGGGGTGATTGATAAAAAGCTTCCAGTATTATGCCGTATTCAACCCGCCAGTTACAAGTCGCAAGTGCTGAGAATATAAAAAAGCCCGGGACTTCAGTTCCGGGCTTATTCTCTTATAACTTAGAACTTGCGATCTTACTTCTTCTTTCGCATATAACGCAGGCTGGTTCCGGCAAGTGCAAAGCCCATAGCGATAAGAGCTGCTGGCCCTCCTGTTGCGGGTAGTGCCGGTAAACTCACCATGCGGATCAGGCCGACACTTTCGTTTCCGGCTACGTCTTCGGTCGTTATACGATAAGTGATCTCGGTTTCCGGTTGCTCCGAAACTTCTTTTTTAGTTGCGGTCTTCCCTAGCGATTCGGCATCACTCCATAATGTACCGCCATTGGTGCTGCGGTAGTAGAGCTGGTCGTTGAGGTCGCCGGCGGTATCGGCACTTGGTGTCCAGGTGAGGGTGACGAGATAATCGCTCAGGCGTGCAACGTACGAAGCCATCAAGTTGCTGACGTCTTCTGGCGGAGTCGTATCTTCTTCTTCAGCATCCCAAGGAAACAGCTCATCTTCGCCATCATCTTCTTCATCATCAAGAGCAAGTAATTCCTCTAAAAACGGATCTGGAGTCGCTTCTGACTCTTCTTCGGGAGCCGCCTCGTATTCACCACCATCCTCTTCTTCACCTTCCATCACTAACAGTGGAGTCAAGTCGACCGGGTCGCCATCGGAACCGGCAAAGACCGCATTATCGGTGCTACCGCTTTCAATCGGATTCTCGTTGAGGTCGGTTATTTGTGCGGATGCTGTAATGCGATAGCTTTCTTCGGCGCTCAGATCTGCAGAAGTGAGGATTACTTCAGAGCCGATTTCTTCCGCTGTGTCGATATCGAGAGCATACGCTGCAGAAAGCACTTCGATTGTGGTAAGGTCATCGTTTTCCATGGCGATCACAAAAGCGAGATCGGCATTTTCTGTGGGAAGGAGGATATCTTCTGAAAAGACGACACTGATCTGCGAGCGACTCAGCGCTTCGGCAGAAATAACGATGGGCGCATCATCGATCTCTTCGACGAGTTCGCCGACCGGAGTCGCGGTAACTTCTGTGCTGGGCGGAGTTTCGCTACCATCGCCAAAAATGGCAATAACCGTAAAGAAGTATTCAGTATCATTTGTAAGATCCTCGATTTTCGTACTTGGAATACTATCGTCGATCTCTTCAGAATATTCATACTCTTCTGTGTCGCCGCTCTCGACTGACTGCTTACCATATTCTACTCGATAGCCGACGGCCTCTTCACCCTCTTCATCTTTTTTAGAGTTCCAGATAAGGATGACTGAACCATTACCAGCAGTAGCCGATACGCCTTCGACACTGTCGGAGTTTGCCTGGGCGATAATATCTTCGACGTTTTCTTCGAAGAAGGCGAGTGCAGGTGAGATACCAGTAACTACCAGTGTGATGACTGTAAGAGTCGAGATTATATTTTTCATGAGAAGAACAAGAGGTTTTTCTGTTTGGGGGATTTTGCCCATTAGTGTATTTTGCCATAAAAAGATATTAAATGCAAGTTTTTCCGATTGTCAATAATCATATCTCTCCACATCAAAAAGCCTGCTGATCTTTCATCCAGCAGGCCTGATTGTTCCTGTTCTAAATTTTGCTAGGCTCCCGTGCCGATTGCGCTTGAGACCATGTAGACAATGCCAAACGACATCAGGGCAACGATAAGCCCGATAATCGACCAGCGCATGATATCTTTGGCGTGCTCGACTCTTTCTTCGTCGCCCGCCGCCATTGAAAAATTGAGCGCTCCCCAAATCAGAAAGCAGATCGCCAATCCGGCAGCCACTTCTGTCAGTACCGTCGCGCCCATGGCAATTGCTTCGGGCAATGAGTATTCATTGGCATCGGGCAGAAAAGAAGGGCCTTTGATCTGACCGAGTGTATTAATGGTGTCATCGCCAAAATTATCATGATACCCGCGCAGATCACCTCCTTCCTGTGGGCCAAGATTATCTCCCGCACCAGATTGTTGGCCAGAACCACCATAATTTTCGGTACGTCCGCTTTGAGCGGGTACGGGAGGGCCTGCAGGTGGAGCGCCGGGTGCCGGTGCTTGGGCTGAAGCAGCCTTAAAAAAATCGGTTAACGCCATATGTTTATGACAAAAGAAAGAATGCCCCACGCAGAGAGGGCAATGATAAGGCCGAGAATAGAATACTTGATACCGTTCTTTCCCTTTTCAATCTTCAATTGGTCGGCACTGGCGGTGATCAAGCGAATAGACGAAGCCACAAGTGCGGCTGCCGAAACGGCGGCAACTACGGCCACAAATCCTTTGGCGGCACCTTCGAGAGCGTTTACGAGCGAGCCCAAGTCTTGCACCTGCTCTGTTTGGTGTGCGGGAGATTGGATGAACCGGTTGAGTACAGCTGAGAGCAAGGTGATGAAGATCGCAATCACACTCCCGCGGATCGTCTGTCGCCCGATATCTGCCTTTTCTTCATCACCGCTTGAAGCAGAAAAAAGTAGCGCTCCCACTACGATACCGATAACGGCAATCGCAAACACGGCGCGCGTCGCCCATGCCCATACAGTGCTGATAAAATCACCATAGGTAAGCACTTGTCCCACTTCGGTCGTTCGCTCGTCAATAGCGAACACGGCTTCTGGAATAAGCATGAATGCTGCAAAAAGCAGAAGACTGCCGAAAGTGAGGAATGACCTCTGGTGCATGTATTTCGAGTGTTTTATGTCAGTACACTTCCTTTTTAAGAGACTTGTACACTATTATTCTAGCGGATTTTACAGATTTCTTCAAGAACGAATGCGTATTGTCGATGTTCTCAAGCGGGCAAAGGGTGAGCTTGCTGCTTCAGGTACACCGCAGCTTGATGCTGAGGTATTGCTGGCGCACGTACTGGGGAAAACGCGTGAGTTCCTCATAGCGCGACCAGAGTACCTGCTGTCATCTGCCGAGCAAAAGAAAATAGGGATTGCCTTGCAGCAGCGCAAAAGAGGCATTCCTGTTGCGCACATTCTCGGCAAAAGCGAATTTTACGGCCTGGAATTCATCGTCACGCATGATGTCTTGGTACCGCGGCCCGAGACCGAACTCATTGTAGAAGCGGCGATCAAACTCCTCCAAAAAGGCGGAACACTACTCGATATCGGCACGGGTTCAGGCTGCATTCCCATTGCCGTCGCAAAGCATGTTTCTGCCGATATATACGCGACCGATATATCAGAAGCAGCACTGACAGTCGCGCAGCAAAATGCAAAGAAGCATCGTGTTGACATCCACTTTAAACAAATCGATCTGCTGAATGGAATCGATTTCACGAGCCTTACAAAAAATCCGATTATGATTACAGCAAATCTGCCGTATGTCCCTAGCCCCATGCGCCATATCTCCACCACTTACGAACCAACCGAAGCGATAGAATCTGGCGCAGACGGCCTCGATCATTACCGGCGATTTTTTCAAGAGTTGACCCAAGTCCGTTTCGATTACTGCTTGTTCGAATATCATCCACCCCAAAAGGAGGAGCTAGAATCCATTACGGCAAACCTTTTTCCAGATGCGAAGATCGAGTTTCATCAAGATCATGCCGGATTGTGGCGGTATGGCAATCTGACAAGAAATGATGTAACCTCAAATCATGCCAATGATTAATATTGAATTCGACGATACATGTGTTCCTCAGGAGCAAATCCAAAACCTTTCTTGTGCTGTCCGGTCTATTGTGTCTAGAGCCACCAATATCGATGATGTTTTTGTGTACGCAAATAGTTCCCAAATCAAAATTGCAATCGCACCGATTGAGTTATTCATACAAATGAGTTCGGCAGCAATGAATAATAGGGAAGCATTATTTGCCGCGATAAAGTCAGGATTATCAGTCTGGAAAGAAGAATCCAGTTTTTCTCATCCGATCAACCTAACGCTGATTCCCATGGATTGGAAAGTAGAGACAGGCATCTAGTTGTTTGTAGGGGCATACTGCAGCGTGCCCGTACGCATGCTCTGATACACCCTGAGGAGACTATTGAAACTCAGGTTTCTTCTTGCTGCGTTTTTTGGCAAAATACATTTGCAAATTTCTTGTGGTATGGCGATTTTTCGGGGTGATACATCGGTATCGGCAAAAACGGAAACCGTGCCTGAAGAGGAATGGGTTGATACCACTTTGCGCCCAAAGTCGCTTGCTGACTTTGTCGGCCAATCTGGGCTAAAAAAGAATCTTTCGGTAATACTCGAGGCGGCAAAAAAACGCGAAGAAACCGCCCCGCATCTCCTCTTTTACGGTCCGCCAGGTCTGGGGAAGACCACGCTCGCCGGGATTATTGCCAAAGAAATGAATGGAACGCTGCGCATTTCATCTGGCCCGGCCATTGAAAAAGCGGGCGATCTGGCGGCAATCCTCTCAAACCTCGAAGAAGGTGATGTGCTCTTTATCGACGAGATTCACCGTTTACGCCGCCCGGTAGAAGAAATCCTCTATTCGGCGATGGAAGATTACGCTCTCGACCTTGTTGTCGGTAAAGGCCCGGGCGCACGCTCGATGCGCTTGCAACTGCCAAAGTTCACGCTCGTTGCCGCGACCACTCGGCTTGGGTCACTCTCGGCACCTTTGCGCGATCGCTTTGGTGAAAGCTTTCGTTTAGACTTTTATACGCCGGAAGATTTAGAGACGATCATCAAAGCGAATGCCGATACATTAGAAATCGCCATCGAAGCTCCTGCTGCATCTTTTATCTCGCGCTGCAGTCGAGGTACGCCGCGTGTTGCCAATCGTCTGCTTCAACGCCTGCGTGATTTTGCCCATGTCGACCATCTAGAAAAAATCGAACACGAATTAGCCCAAAAAGGTCTGGCCGCCCTTGGTGTGGATGAAATCGGCCTGACCGATGGTGATCGCGAGTTTTTGCGCGTGATGGCAGAAAAATTCTCGGGTGGACCGGTCGGATTATCAACCATTGCTGCTGCCACAAGTGAAGAAAGAGAGACCATCGAAGATATCCGCGAGCCGTTTTTACTCCAACTTGGGTTTCTAGCGCGCACCCCCAAAGGCCGTGTGCTCACCGAAGCCGCTTTTCATCACTTGCGCTTGCCATATCAACAGCGTACTTCTGATAACGTTGCCCTCTTCTGACTTACCGCTTAAACAGCCATGAAGTTTTCGTACATTGCTCTAAATCCGGATCACCAGAAACTGACCGGAATCCTCTCGGCGGAAGACAAAGAAGAAGCGCGTGAAAAACTCCACGCACTAAGTCTCTCTATTGTCTCGTTGCAACAAGAGGCCGACGATGCAGAGGTGACTAACGATCTGCCCGGCGAGGGAGAAGAGGCAATCATCACGTATATTTTTCACGTTTACGACCCAAAACAGAACGAGGTCCGCGGGTCTATCGATGCTCCAGATAGAAAGACCGCTTATCACCGCCTAATGTCGGAATACAAATTCCGTATTATCTCGCTGTGTGATGAATCTGTTCCCGAAGAGATTCGCGAAGAAGAAGGAAGAAAAGGCCTGGAAGACATCGCAGAAGAAGTTAAATTCGAATTTGGTATTTCTGAAAAAGACCTACTGGACTCTGGTATGGAAATAGAATCCCATGTGAACGAGGCCAATGAAGAAGCCCGCAAAGAAATCGTCGCGAATGTCGAACAGATCGTTGCCCGCGCTGAAGAGATCTTAGAAAAATTCGACGAAGAACTGACAGGTGATGAAGTACACGCTGTCCGTAATAAAATCGACACTCTGATGCGTATTCGCCTCAGTAACAACCTGAAATACATCCAAGATTTGGCGGATGAGCTGCTCGTCGCCATCGATACCACAATGCAGCAGCATCTCGATACGGTGATCACCAATCAGGACGACAGTTTTAAGGATACCGGAAAAAACCTTGATGAGGCCGGCAGGCTTGCCTATTTTCGCGACCTGACCTCGCGTATGACGAACCTGGTGGATGGATACAACAAGTCGAAGCGCAAATTGAAGCGACGCCGAAAAAAAAGTAAGACCACAAAAGTAAAGAAGCCGATTACGAATCCGGCTATTATCCGTACGATTCTTGTCTTTAAGAATTTTAAAAAGTTGCTCGGTACGATGCAGCGTTTGATTTTTTCTAAAAGCAGCGTTGTTCGCAAGCAATACGTACAGCAGTTAAAAGAACACTTGCGCGAGTTTATCCACATTTTTAAAATCCCCGATTATGAACTCATACCGGGTGGTGTTGATGCCGCAAACATGGTCGAGGCGTTAGCCAAAGAAAAAGTGGAACGCGGTGATACCGCCAAACATGAGCAAACCCTGTTTTATCGTTTGCTGCAAGAATTCCATTTATTTTTTGGTTGGCTGTTGGCGTTTTATATCGTTTATTTTTATTTTTCCGTCTACGTATTGGTAAAATGGGGCAGTGATTCCCCGTTCTTCGAATTCGTCTATCGCTCGCTGAGTAGCCCATTCCCATTTCTGACGACCGGCTTTTTCTTTCTGATATTTCTTGGCCTTACTATGGCTCTTCGCATTGCCAAAGGGCGTATCATCCCCTCATCGTTTATGTTGCTTGTGACCGTGCTCACGATTGTAGTCATGATATTTAACTTTTAGTCAGCAAACAGCGAGTGTCCTGTCAGATTGTTTTTCCGGAGTCTGACAGCCGATCTCTCCCAACTTGAGATGTAGGAGCGGACCTAAGCGTCTGTCCGAAATATTGCTGTTGCAAGTTCAAAAAGCCGGTGGAATGGGCTAAAACCGGTTCCGGTGTCGACAGAAGTTCTGTCTACTGTTTTCTGTATTCGTGCCGCTTGCCCACTTGTTTCAATACTCTCCGAAAAAGAGTACTTTCCACTGTTCTCGGTTTGGTTGCGACAGCAATATTTCGCGTTCAAGCAGCATTGTATCTTGCGAACGGTCTTCGTCGAGAAGATGTGGACGAAACTCGATAACGATTACTTCTTCACCGGGTTGAGCCAGGTTTTCGTGTTGCTTTGCCCACTTATCGCGGTATTGTGGGGATTGCAGATATTTTAGCTGGCCTGCGAGTTCTTGATTCTCACGAGCGACACGTTCATTTTCAAATTGAAAGCCGTTGATCTGTTGATCGATATTCGCTTGTTTCAAAAGTGAGTTTCCCCAAGAAAACGCTAAAAATAGCATCAGCAGCAAGTTTCCACCTATGAAGATCGATGTCGTGAGGGTCGCCGAATCATTTGCTTGTCTTCGCAACGCGCTTTTTTAAAAAGAGGCGCACAGAGTGTATCTTATGTCCGTTCATTTTTTCCACCACTCCGGTCAATCTATCGGTAATCGCGATGCTCTCACCGCGCTTGGGGAAGCGTCCGATTGCATCGAGCAAGACTTTAGCCAATCGGGTCGTTTCGTCTTCTCCTGGAATTTCAATACCGGTCTCTTCCAAAATCTCCTCGATTTCTGTGCTGCCAAGAATAAGATAACTGCCATCGGACAGTTTTTTGATATTTGGCTCTTCACGATCGGTTTCATCTTCGATCTCGCCAAACACCTCTTCAAGCATATCTTCCAGCGTCACTAATCCTGCGGTACCGCCGTGCTCATCGATCACGATCGCCATATGGGTTTTACGCCATTTCATCTCTTTTAGCACATCTTCAAGTGCCATGCTGGTCGGAACCGTGAGCGGAGGGTTGGTCGGTAGATTCGCGAGCGCGGTATTTTTTGGATAGTTTTGCTCAAATTTAAGAACGTTTTTCAAGGTCAAAATGCTGCTGATCTTATCGATGGTGTTTTCGTAGACGGGGATACGACTATGTGTTCGCTCGAGAAAAAAGGCTACTGCTTCATCTAACGTCGTCGTATTGGGCAGTATGTCCATTTCGGGGCGGGGCGTCATCACCTCTTCTGCGGTCGTTTCGCCAAACTCAAGTACCCCCTCGATGCGTTCGCGCTCGTCGGATTCAAGCCCACCTTCTTCTTCGCCGATTTCTGCCAAAGCCAATAACTCTTCGTCAGAAAAGGTTTTCTCTTCGTGGTTGGTGTGCTGTGCGAGTTTATGCAGCATCTGTTCAAAGATCCACACAATAGGCAAAAGCACCTTTGCAAGCACGACGATAACAGGAGCAGAAATAAGTGAGACTTTGTCAGAATAGCGTTGTGCGAGTGATTTGGGGATGATCTCGCCGAATATCAAAACGAGCAGGGTAAGTACTCCGGTCAATATTCCCAAAATCTGGTTGCCAAAAATCGCCGTAAAAGCGACCGTCGATAATACCGAAATCAGAATGTTTACGAGGTTGTTTCCGATCAAAATGGTGATCAGTAAACGATCTGGATGATTCTTCAAATAATTCACTGATACGCCACCACGACGTTTTTGTTGGGCAAATGACCGCGCTTTGGCGGGTGAGGTCGACACTAAAGCGACTTCTGCCCCAGAGAAAAAACCGGATAAGAAGAGTAGGAAGATTATGGAGATGAGTATACTCCCAGGTTCGTCAGGGTCCATTTGTGGGTTCGATGCAAGAATACTAGCTCATCTTTTCAAAATAATCGCGCTTGAAGCAAGGCTTTTTTTTTCTCATGAAAAACGGCAATATATCTTTGATGAAATCGACATATTCTCCCGTAACGACGCGCATTCTCGATATCGAGCCGCTGAATGTTAACACCAAGCTGTTTACGTTCGATGTATCTACCGGTGCGCAGCCTGGGCAATTCATAAATCTGTGGCTGCCTTATGTCGATGAAAAACCGTTTTCGGTCGCCTACGACAATGGGAACATCACCAAGTTGGCGATTGCCGCCGTGGGCCCGACCACTAAAAAAATCTACGACATGGTTCCCGGTGATCGACTGGGTATTCGTGGGCCGTACGGAAATTCGTTTACGTCATTTGGCTATAAGCGCATTGTGCTGGTGGGCGGCGGTTTCGGCTCTGCACCACTGCATTTTTTGGGTACCGAGGCGCAAAAAAGTGGTGCCGAAGTGAGTATTATCATCGGGGCACGCACGAAAGATTTTCTTATGTATCTTGATATTTGCGAGGCTTCGGGTTTTCGCACCTTCTCGACAACCGATGATGGCAGCTTTGGTGAGCACGGACGCGTTACCGGTCCGCTTAAGCGCTTACTCGAAGATGGAAAAATAGATATGGTGCAAACGTGTGGACCAGAAAAGATGATGGAGGCGGTCGCCAAGCTCTGCCACGAATTCAAAGTACCTTGCGAACTTTCGGTCGAACGCTACATGAAATGCGGTTTTGGTATTTGCGGACACTGCGCTTGTGATGGCAAAATCGTCTGTCGTGATGGCTGTATTTTTCACGGTGAAGAAGCGTTGGCGCTGGCAGATTTTGGTCAGTTTCACCGCGATAAAGAAGGGAGAAAGGTCAGTTACTAGACGCAAATTCTGAGTCATAAGCAAACTGCAAACAGGACGTGTCTTGAGAGACATGTTTTTCTGGTGAATGGTCACTGACATTTAGCGTCATGTGACATATGTATTTGCCCTTCTTTGTCTCAAGATAACTCATTTAAATGCTGCTCTGGGACATTCTTTACCGGCGTTATTAGAGGCTTCTCTGTCTCCTCAGCTCTCAGACCATTCCAATAATCGGTGTGGATTTTTGCGCCACTCGCCAGTCCAATGTTCCATTACGAATTCGGCAGGGGATTGTTCACGCACAAAGACATATTCTTTTAGTGGCCATAGTAAAGGCGAATCGTCGGCATTGCCACGTTTTTCTGCAGCATGCCCTTTTAATGAAGTGCTGGCGACTTCGAGCAGTTCTTTGGCCAGGGCGAGCATCTTTCGACCGTCGGGTAAATTTGCTGCGAGAGCATCTTTATTGGCAATATCACGGATTTCGCAATATTCCGGAAAAGAATATTTCTTCATAATCAAGCGCGCGGCGTGCATTGAATCCTTGTTCCGCGTAATACCACGCACCAAGGCTGGAATCGTTGGCAATAAATGAGGAGGTACGCAATCGATACTCCTGAGCTCCAACCAGTTTTTGAGTTTGATTTCGGTCCAACAGGATTTCATGTGCAAAGAAAAGTCTTTCATCTGTGCGTGATGTCGCCCATGGCCTCGTTCAATAAATTGGGCAAAGGTTTTTCCCTCCATTAAAACCTGCTTGTCATTACGTTCGATGTAGATCATCGGCAGATCACAGACAAAATCTACCCACTTCTGAAAGCAAAAGTCTTCCGCGAAAAAGAAATCCCTTACTTGATTTCGCTGTGCTTCAAAATTTTGCCCGACACGCAGTCGATTTCCCATGTAACCGCTAAATCGGCCGCAGTTCAGTGGTGAATTCGCGAACATTGCCGAAATAATCGGAGTAACGGCGTACAGCGTCTGAAATTTACGGACGGCATCACTTTCAGAATGATAGCCAAAATTTACATGCACCGAATTTGTTTTCTTGAGTTGCGAGTCGCCTTCGTCTTTTTTTGCGAAATATTGATGCATGATCTTGCCGCGCGGTTTGGGGGCTAAGGAGATTTCTTTATTCCGTGAAAACGGTTGCCAACCAGTCGAGACCCAACGCACGCCGAATTCACGCGATATCGAATCAATCTCGCTACTGAAGCGTTCGTACTCGCGCACCAGATTGATCAATTTGCGCCTGGGCTTACTGGCTAATTCAAGTCTCCCATCCATTTCGGTGTGAATTGCGCTTTCGCCACGCTTGAGAGCAAACGTATTCCCGTTTGCATCCGTATCGAGTGATTGCCAGCCCGCTTCTGCGACCAGCTTCTTTAAAATGGCATGGTAGCCGCGTGGCCCATTATAGGTTACGGGCTTCAGGCTTTCTTCATACACGGCGCTGCGTTCGACCTCGATTCCGATCTTTAAGTCATTTCGCTCGACCGCTGAGCGGCGGAAAGATTCGACCAGATCGGCTTTGCTTTTGATAAGACTGTTACTCGACACGTTTTGATAAAAAGGAGAAATACATCAACTTTCGGGGAGTCACCTTAACAGGAATCATTCGGTATAACAAAGGGGAATCTTTGATCTAAAGCGCACAAAAAAACAGCGAGTATGTCTCGCTGTTTTTTATTCAATAAGCTTTCTCTACACCTTAGCGTGTGAGTCGTTCACCACGAATCAGTTTATAGAGTGCTAACAGGATCACTGCGCCGACCAGGGCGACGACAAAACTGCGGATATTGAAACCGGTAACACCGGCGGCGCCAAAAAAATTCATTACAAAGCCGCCGACCATAGCACCTACGATACCGACGATAATATTCATCAGTATGCCTATACGAGCATTGGTACCCATGATCATTGAGGCGATCCAACCGGCGAGCCCGCCGAAAACAATCCAAAGAATGATATTCATGTGAATATGAAAAAAAATGTGCAAAACCAGTTTTTAGCTAATACTTTTGCTTTGGTTTCGTCAATACCTGCATATTTTTTATGCGAGCAGCTGACTGAGTTTAAGGTTACAATTCGTAAGATTTCGGTTACCCCAGCTGTAGCAACTATCGCGTTCGTGTCAGTCGCAAGCTTGCGTATTCAAAGATTTCTTTTGGTACATTGATTTCTGGGTTTGCCAACTCAAAGCCTTTAAAGTCTGGCGCACTGTTGATTTCGCAGATCTTATACTCCTTGCCGTCAAACAGCAGATCTACTCCGGCAATGTCTAATCCTAATGCTTGTGCCGATTCCACCGCAAGCCACTGAATCGTCGACGACATCGGATACGATTTGACTTCACCTCCTACTGAGAAATTCGCTTTAAAACCGGTTTTTGCCTTGCGCATCATCACCGCTAGTGGTCGCCCGCCCACAACGATAATGCGGAGATCACGACCAAAGCTGTCTTTAATAAATTCCTGCAAAATCACATTGGTGGTAGATTTCGACAAAATGCCAGTGATATCTTTTAATTGGTCGGCATTCTCACACATCATAATGCCGTCGCCTTCGGTTCCTGCTATGGTTTTGATGATGATGGGAAATTCGAACTCGCGTTCGATCACTTTGAAGTCGAGTGGAAATTTTGCCAAGAGCGTCTTTGGCACGGGAAAGTTATAGCGGGCGAGTAGCTGCAATGAATGAAGTTTATCTTTCGATACTTCGATCGAGCGGCCGCTGTTTAATACCATCACGCCAAATTGGCGCAAATGGCGGATGACTGCGAGGTCGAAATAAGTCGTGTCGGCACCCATGCGCGGAATACACACATCTGGAAGGCGAACATGCTTGCCTTTATAGTAAATGGCGTTGCGGCCATCGGTAGCAGTCGTGATGATCTCAAAATGTTCCGGATGCACAAAGGCGATATCGACCTTGTGCTTTTTTGCTTCTTCACGAAAGCGCTGAGAAGAATGGGTTTTGAGATAGGCGACGGTACAAAGGATCCAGATCTTCATAGTTAGGGGATATTACTTCTTGTTCTTCAGCATCTTATGCAAAAACTCGCCAGTATACGAATCTTTATTTTTCGCAACGTGCTCGGGAGTTCCGATATCTACAATATAGCCACCGGCATCGCCGCCTTCTTTCCCGATGTCGATCAGGTGGTCGCAACATTTGATCACATCGAGATTATGCTCGATGACGAGCACGGTGTTGCCGGTATCGACGAGGGCGTTCAAAACATCTAGCAGTTTTTTGATATCGTCAAAATGGAGACCGGTCGTCGGTTCATCCAAAATATAAAAGGTTTTCCCTGTACTGCGTTTGCTGAGTTCCGTCGCCAGCTTGATGCGTTGTGCTTCTCCTCCTGACAGGGTGGTTGCCGGTTGGCCGAGTTTGATGTAGCCGAGGCCGACTTGTTCCAACGTCTCTAGTTTACGCTGAATCGTGGGAATCGCGGAGAAAAACTCTAACGCTTCCGAAACAGTCATCTCCAAAACATCCGAGATATTCTTTCCTCGCCAGGTGATTTCGAGTGCTTCTTTATTATAGCGCTTGCCTTTACACACTTCACAGGGAACATAAATATCTGGCAGAAAATGCATTTCAATCTTTACAATGCCGTCACCCTGACACGATTCGCAGCGCCCACCCTTCACATTAAACGAAAAGCGCCCGCTTTTGTAACCGCGCAGCTTTGATTCTGGCGTGGTGGCAAACATATCTCTGATTTCGGTAAACACTCCCGTGTACGTCGCTGGGTTCCCGCGCGGCGTGCGGCCGATAGGGGACTGGTCGATGATGATCGCCTTGTCTAAATGCTTCAGCCCATCGATGCGCCCCACTTCACCCACATTCTGCTGCGCGCGGTTTAGTTCATTCAGCAAATATGGCGCGAGAATCTTGTTTACTAGTGAGCTTTTGCCCGAACCCGAAACGCCAGTCACGCCGATAAGCATGCCCAACGGAATTTCAACTTTTACATCTTTTAGGTTGTTCTCTTTTGCGCCGAAAATTTCGAGCTTTTTTTTGTTCCCTGTGCGGCGCTTTTTGGGCATCGGAATCTCTTCCTTGCCCGAGAGGTACTTACCGGTCGTTGAATTGGGGTTCTTCATCAAATCGGCCACTGTGCCTTCGGCCAACACACGCCCGCCTTCGTTCCCTGCAAGGGGGCCGATTTCAAGCAGCCAATCGGCTTCGCGCATCATCTCCTCATCGTGCTCTACTACAAGCACCGTATTCCCAACTTGCTGCAGATCGCGTAGTGTCGATATCAACCGCTCATTATCCCGCTGATGCAGACCGATGCTCGGTTCATCGAGCACATACAAGACCCCCTGCAATTTGCTACCGATTTGCGTCGCCAAGCGAATGCGTTGTGCTTCACCGCCCGACAAAGTGTTCGCCGTGCGCGAGAGTGACAGGTATGAAAGACCGACATCTTGCAAAAAAGTGAGGCGCGAAATGATCTCATTTAAAATGAGTTTCGAGATCTCGCGGTCACGTTCTGTAAGATGCTCCGGTAATTCGGTAAAAAATTCGCGAGCACTGCTGACCGAAAGTTGCGTGCTTTCGATGATGTTTTTTTCGTTGATGATCACGCCCAACATTTCTTTTCTCAAACGAGTGCCCTTACAATCGGGGCAGGTTTCCATATCCATGAATTTTTCGATCTGCTTGCGTGAGAAATCCGATTCGGTTTCGTGGTAGCGGCGCTCGAGATTCGGGATCACCCCTTCAAATTTGACGTTAATGTTGCCAGAAAAGCGCTCTGAATCCATCTTCACATCATATTCCTCATCGCCGGTGCCGTAGAGCACGATTTCTTTTTGGGTTGCTGTTAATTTGCCAACGGGAATATCGATAGAAAAACCATGACGTTTAGCGACGGCAGCCAGAATCCGCTGATTCCAACCCTCGCGGCTACTCATCGTCGCCCAGGGGATGATCGCCCCTTCGGCAATCGTTAAGCGCGGATTACTGATTACGCGCTCGGGTTTGATGACCATCCTGTTCCCAAGTCCATGACACGATGGGCAGGCACCATACGGCGAGTTGAACGAGAAATTGCGTGGTTCGATTTCTTCAAAAACGGGACCATGTTCTGGACAGATGAATTTTTCGGAAAACGTTACCTCTTCTTTTGTGTCGGCATCGAATATGGTAACGAGTCCGTCGCCATGCTTAAGCGCGATTTCTACTGAATCTGCTAGGCGGCTGCGATCTTCATTCTTTTCTTCTACCGTACCGCCGCGTTTGAGCTCCGTTGATTTCTTCTCGGAATGACGGATTACCAATCGATCGACAACGATTTCAATGGTGTGGTGCTTTTTGGGGTCGAGCTTCACTTCATCCGCAATCGAAACAATATCACCATCGATGCGCATACGCACAAAACCTTCGCGGCGGATATTCTCGAGTACTTTCGTATGTTCCCCCTTTTTTCCGCGAATCACCGGAGCCAATATCATCACGCGTTTGCCATCGGGATATTTGGCGATTAGATCTACGATTTGGCTTGGTGATTGGCGTTCGACCAAGTGGCCGCATATCGGGCAGTGCGGTTTGCCGATACGCGCGTACAACAAGCGCAGATAATCATAGATTTCTGTAACGGTACCCACAGTGCTACGCGGGTTGCGTGGAGCGGTCTTCTGGTCAATAGAGATCGCTGGAGAGAGCCCCGATATCTGCTCGACATCTGGTTTTTCCATCATGCCCAAAAACTGGCGGGCATAGGCGCTGAGGGATTCCACATAGCGGCGCTGCCCTTCGGCAAAGATTGTATCGAAGGCGAGCGAACTTTTGCCCGATCCACTTAAACCGGTGATGACTACCAGTTTATTGCGCGGAATCTGAACATTGATGTTTTTGAGATTGTGCGTTTTTGCACCAATCACGGTTATCGTATCCTCCATATGTGCTTCGCAAAAATTTTAAGCGACTTGGCGGAGCTTCGCATACTTTTTTACTTATTGCAAGCCTATGGGGTAGATAATTTTAGAGATGCGGTAGCATAGGTCACGCGACTTCTAATTTTCTCATGCAATCTATTACAAATCACTGATCGCTTTGTATCGAAAGCAATCTGTTGTGTGATCATTCCCATGCCCACGGCCTGCATAAAAGCGTAGCAGATCATACTGCCGACAAAGCCGAAGCCGCGCTTGTTGAGTGTTTTACTCATCGCATCCGATATATCTGTCTTGGCAGGAATCTGGCCCATGTTTTTCCATTCATTTTGTTTGGGCTTGCCTTCGACCAAACTCCAGCTAAAGGCATCAAAACTCCCGAATTCTTGTTGGACTTCCAAATAGGCTTTTACATTTTTCACTGCTGCATAGATTTTTTGCCGATTCCGCACGATGTCTGGATTCTGGAGCAACGCTGCAATTTTTGCTTCGTCATATTTCGCGATTTTTTTGGCATCAAAAACAATGAAAGCTTTTTTGTAGCTGGCTCGTTTGCGTAAAATGGTCGACCAACTCAAGCCCGCTTGCGCGCCTTCGAGAATCAAGAATTCAAAAAGGTATCTGTCGTCATGCACGGTTACGCCCCATTCTTCATTGTGATAACGCTTCTCCTCCTAAGTTTTGGGAGCACATGCGCAGCGCGTAACCTCTACTTGCTTCATATTTTCTGCGAAAATAGTGTTTATGAATTCGCCGATTCTGGTCAATCATCCCCCTCAGGAGGAAACCCGAATGACGCCTTTCCAAATCGCCAATACATACGCATCACTCAATGCTTGCATGCTCGCTTCGATAATATTTTGCGAACAACCGACGGTGCGCCAGACATTGCCGTTTTGTGCGCGTGTTTCGATCTGCACGCGGGTTTTGGCAGAGGTGCCCTGACTCATATCGATAATACGGACTTTATAATCCACTAGCTCCACATTCTTCAGCTGCGGAAATTTTGGCTCTAGCGCTTTACGCATGGCGCTGTCGAGAGCATTCACTGGCCCATTACCAAGCCCGGCGGTGTGGAATTCTTCTCCGTTTATTTCTACCCGCACCGTTGCTTCGACTGCTTTTTCGGCGTGCAGTGTGAGCCCAGTACGAACAAAAAAATAGTTCAAATGATATGGTGCTGGCCGCTCTTCGATTATCTCGCGCGCCAATATCTCTAAGCTGGCTTCACCGCCATCGTAGGTGAGGCCCTCGTTTTCGTGCTTTTTCATCGCTTCCAGTAATTTCAAAGCCTGTTCCTCATCTGCCGTAATGCCGTTCTTTTCTAAAAAGTCGAAAATATTAGCGCGCCCCGAAAGCTCTGACATCGACGTGCTACTCGCATTGCCGACGAGTTCTGGTCTGATATGTTGGTAGCTGAGCGGATTTTTACGCATCGCCGAAACATGGATACCGCCCTTGTGGCAGAATGCCCAACGCCCGACAAAGGGCAGATCCTTCCGGGGATTGATATTGCTGAGCTCTTGCACAAAGCGCGACAGCTCGGTGAGCTTGCGCAGATTCTCATCCGTCACGACCTTGATTCCCATCTTCAGCTGCAGATTGGGAATCACGCTACACAGGCTAGCATTGCCGCAGCGCTCGCCAAAGCCGTTGATCGTTCCCTGTATCATTTCTACTCCTGCTTGTACGGCGGCCAACGTGTTTGCCACAGCGAGGTCGCTATCGTTATGGGTGTGGATGCCGAGCGGCGTTTTGATGTGCTTCTTCACCTCTTCCACCGCTGCAGTAACCTGCCAGGGAAGCATACCGCCATTGGTATCGGCCAGAGTCAAGTTGATCGCGCCACCGGCTTCAGCCGCTTGTATGCAAGCAATGGTGTAATCGGCGTCTTCTACGTACCCGTCGAAAAAATGTTCCGCATCGTAGATCACATCCATGCCTTTACTCGTTAAATACTGCACGGAGTTCTTGATGATCTCTAAATTTTGCTCTGGCGTTACTTGAATGATCTCAGTCGCCTGAAAGCGAGAATTCTTGCCAAAGAGCACCGCGACTGGCGCTCCTGTTTTTAAAATCACATTGAGATTCGGATCGTTCTCTGGTTCATATTTTTTGTGATGTGTGGAGCCAAAAGCACATATTTTTGCCTGCTGCCATTGCTCTTCTCTTGCCAAACGAAAGAATTCCTGCTCTTTTTCGTTACTCCCTGGAAAGCCACCTTCAATGTACTGGATTCCGAGTTCATCTAGCTTTTTGGCGATGGCGATTTTATCGCGTGCCGAAAAGCACACACTGCTCATTTGGGCGCCGTCGCGCAGCGTGGTATCGAAGAGTTGTAGTTTTGGCATAGCAGCGGATGAATCCAATGGATTATGCCATAGATCAGAGTGTTTTCAAAAATTCGTTCATAGCAGTGTTCCACTTTTCTGCGCGATCTTTTACATTCTCGAATTGGTCGAAGCTCGAACTGCCTGGTGAAAAAAGTACGTTGTCACCATCGCCGACGATATCACTCAGCATTTTGAAAGCAGTATCGATATTCGTCGCATCTACCAGTTTCGTAGCATCACCCTTATTATCGAGCACTGCTTGGCGGATGGCTGCTCCCGTTTCGCCGATAGTCATTACTTTTTTGATGTGCGGGTGAATAGCAATCGCTTTGCCGAGTTCGCTGTAATCGAATTTCTTTTCTTTTCCGCCGACCATCAGAATCACCGGTTCGGCGAAAGTGCTAAGGGCGGCAATCGTCGCAATCGGATTAGTGCTATAGCCATCGTTCCAGAATTTAATACCGCTGCGGCTTTGTGCTACGAGCTGTTGGCGATAGGGGAGGCCGGTAAATTTTTGAATAGCGGTCTGCACCGGTATTGTGCGCACATTGAGCAGTTTTGTAACGGCCACAGCGGCGAGCACGTTTTCGAGATTATGCTCTCCGGGAATCCGTACATCGGCCACGGCGGCGATTTCTTCCTCAGCCTCTTCTGATTTCCAGATGATCTTTTCGTCGCGGATGAATACGCCGAACGGTAACTCCTGTTTTATTGAAATCGGTACCCGTGCTTCTTCACTCACGTCGAGTACCATTTTGCTCGCTGTCGGGCAATCTGCCAGATACACGACCCGGCCACCGGATTTTTGATGGAGGAAGATATTTTTCTTTGCTTCGACATAATCTTCGAAGTCTTTATGCACTTCGAGATGATCAGGCGCAATGCGTAGGACAACGGCGATTTGTGGTGATTGGGTACATTCCCACAGCTGAAAGCTCGAAATCTCTGCTACTACTACATCACGCGTGCGGAGTTCGGGCAGTATGTCAAAATACGGATTGCCGATATTCCCTACTAAAAAGACGGTATCATTTGCCTCTTCGAACATTTTGGTCGCCAACGTCGAAGTAGTGCCTTTTCCTTTACTGCCGGTAATGCCGATGGTCTTTTTGGTGGGGCACAGCTGCAAAAACAGCTCGGTGCCGCCAATTACCTTACCCGAAAAATTTATCAGTGCGGGATGATGAGGCGGAACCCCCGGTGAACGGAACAAAACATCACGGTCGCCGATCGCGGTAAAATCTGGAAAGTCGGGATTATGCTCATCGTACACCTTTAAGTCGCGCACACGACGGCTCTCAAGAAAGCGCGCGAGCGATTTTCCTTCGACTCCGTAACCGAGAATGCCGATCTTCTTTGTGAGCAGCTTCATATCAGTCACATTGTAGTGTAAAAGCCTCTATTTGCAAAGAATTGTTTTTTTTGCCGAGTTGATGAAAAATATTCCGCGTGAAATATTATCCGCTTGATCCAAAACGACGGGCAGCCAGAAAAGCTGCGCGATTGCTGCGGGTAGTTTGGCCTGCACTGGGTGCCGCCGCCGCGTATAAACTCTTCCGCAATATGCACAATGAGCCGAATACCGAATTTTTGGTAATGCAAAAAAAATCTCGGAAAAAGAGCATCCTGGCCCTGGCTATTTTAACGAGCCTATCGCTTTTTGGCAGAAAAATCCTTTACATCCGCGCACTTGGGGTAGACCGTCGTGCGCAGCGCAATGGAGTAGGCGCGCGCTTTGTACAAAATATCGAACAGTCTGCCCAAGAGAAAGGTTCCGAGGTAATCGTGCTGACATCTGGCCCACACCGCCCAAGAGCGCAGCGGTTTTACAAAAGACAAGGGTTTCAGCAGTTTTTTGGCTTTATTTTTTGGAAACGGGTCGCATCATCCACAGAAAACAAGTCGTCAAGTAAACAGAAGACAGAAGAGACTCAAAAGGATTCATGAAAATTATCCGAGAAAGTGAAATGCAGATGGGGGAACACATGAATCTGAATGACAAAAAATGACATGGGTAACATGGAGCAGGTACCCCACTCTTAACCGAACCGGATACCTGCTCCTGCACATTTATTTGCGTCAAACTACGATGATTTACTCCGATGATCAAATGGGCAGACGCGTAGGTCTACTCTTACGTTTCAAGTAAGAATGCCAGACTCCAGAAAAAAAGCCGACACAACATTTACTGTTGGCCGATTGCAATTCGCCGACTTTACCTCTTTTAATTCAAGCTATCCCCACCACCAACGCCACCAGAACCACTTGATTGATTTTGCATGCGCTCGATAATATCGCTGATGAGCTGGGTCATATTATCCCACTGGATGTATTTGGTGAGGGGAAAATTAAAGATACTGCCGATAAGCGACACAATCGTGACTGCGAAGATTGTGATGATCAAGCCGATGATCGCGTAGCGAATGGTGTGGACCGCTCTTTTAATCTTCTCATCATCTCCTCCTGACAAGATAAAATTGATACCTCCTAAAAAGATATAAAACACTGAAAGCGCCCCCGCGGCAATCAGGGCCAGGGCAATGGCGATGTTGACTACTTCGACAAGGTCGTATGCAGGGAGGTCGAGTCCTTCATTCATGGTACTGCTGAGAAAAACGTAGATACCCTTTAAGCGAGTATTTCACCAAGATATGAGAGTGAATCACCGCTATCGGATGAACCACTGTCATTTGTGATGCGTGAGATAATTGCCTGAATGATCTCACTCATCTTGTCCCAACGGATATACGCAGTGAGGTCAAAATTAAAAATACTGCCGATAATGGCGATGATTGTGACTGCGAATATCGTAATGACCAAGCCAATGATCGCGTAGCGAATGGTTTGGACTGCCTGTTTGATCTTATCTTCCTGTCCGCCCGAGAGGATAAACGAAATACCTCCGTAAAAGATGTAGAAAATCGACAGTGCGGCAGCCACGATAATCGCAAATGCAATCGTTACATTTATCAGCTCGACAATATTGTAACCGGTCGCGGTCGTCTGCAATATTGGTTCATCATTCATCGTTGGTACGGTTAGGATCGATTAAACGCAGGTTTACGCGGCTGCCGCCATCTTTGGCACCGACAACACGTAATAGGATGCGAAGTGATTTGATAGTCTGACCCTCTTTTCCGATTACTTTACCAATATCTTCCGGATGAACATGCAGCTCTAAAAGCGTTCCGAGTTCGTCGACTTTACGCTCGATCACGACATCCCCAGGATGATCGACCATAGATTTGACAACGTACTCGATAAAACTCTGGTCAGCCGGACTGGTCATAGATGGAAAGGAAACAGGTAGGGGAGTGGAATGATTACTTTACTTCTTCCTCTCCCTCGTCGGTCGGTGCGTCTTCCTTTTTTACTTCCTCGGCAAGTGCCTCTTCTTCAGCACTTTCCTCAGATTTTACTTCTTCTGCTGGGGCTTCTTCTTTTACCTCCTCCACCGGCTCTTCGGACTTGTCTTCTGCAGGAGCCTCCTCCGCAGCTGCTTTATCTGTACCTTCGGCAGCAGTTTCGGCCTCGCTTGCTGTTTCTTCTACACTGTCTTCTGCGACTTCTTCAGTTGCTGCGGCATCTTCTTGTGCTGCTGCTGCCTGTTCTGCAGCTGCAGCCTCGGCAGCGGCTTTCTCTTCTGCGGCTTTTTGAGCCTCTTCTTCGGCTTTGCGTTTTGCTTCCGCCTCACGTTCTGCCGCCTTACTTGGCTTCATCATGCGCTTCGCGATGAATTTTTCTCCGACCGACAAGCCATTGCTACTAATAAGGCGTGCAACACGGTCAGTCGGCTTGGCGCCGACAGATATCCAGTATTCTATACGCTCCCCTTTCAGCTCGACTTCATTTGGTTGAGAGAGAGGGTTTAGGTGCCCGACACGCTCAAGAAAGCGGCCTTGAATAGGAGCAGAATGCTCGGCAACGACAATACGGTAAAATGGAGATTTTTTTCTTCCGGCGCGTTGTAAACGAATGGTCAGCACTGTGGCAAGCGAAAAATGAAGATGAGGTAAACGTAGAGAGATTGTGCCAAGCGGAGGCGCGGCTGTCAAATGTTTTTCAGCGGATGATTGAGGGTGCGACTTACGCTGAAGACAGCCTATTGGGGCAATTCGATACCATTGGCTTCCATAAGCGTTTGAATGTCTGCTTCGGTCATTCCTTCTGGTAAGCCTTCGATGGTCACGCCTTCTGGCAAAGTCGGTGGCAACGGAGCCCTTTCTGTACCGCCAGGGGCATCGACTTCATCTTCTAGTGCTGGCTCATCAAGAGGAAAATCCGCCGGCTGACCAGGAGTACTGGTGGCAACTGGAAGCGCACCTGGGGGAGCGCCGATGCCAGGAGCACCCATCATCATCATCGGCAAGAAGTTGCCAATAAGATCTGCAAAAGGATCAAACGATTCTGGTGGTGTGACCAGCACAGATGAGGCTTCATCTACTTCATACGAGACACTGATCGTCGCCAGTACCTCATCGTTATTTTTCACGATGAGCGTTGTCGCGAAGGATTTTTCATCGAAAGTAAGACCTGAAACCTCGATGACATTTTCCGGCTGATCGGTACTAGTGATCGTCCCAGACCATCCATCGCGGTCTTTCGTGAGTGCGATGGCGACCCGTTCGGTATTTGTTTCGGGATCGGTAAGCGAGAAGGTAAAAGCAGAGGGTGATTTTGACCCCTGCACAATCACGATAGTCTCTTCGGCAGTCTCACCACCTAAAATTGTGAAATCGTGTGTGTTTCCCGTACTTGCGATTTCGAGTTTGGTGTGCCAGCCACTAGAGGCCTGGTTGATGGCAAACGTCTTTTGCTTTTGCATAAACGAAATGGCGATATCGGCATTACCGGTTGGGTCGCCAGCATCAACAACAATTCCATCAAAGGTAAAATACTTCGGTTCTGTTGCCAGAATGCCCAAAGTTCCACTGATGGTGATATTGGCAAGATCGTTCTGAAGCTCTGCTTTCATCCGCTCTTTTTCTGCCTCTGATACCGTGAATAGATCGATGATCTGATTACCGGCGTCGATCAATTCGGCATTATTTACGGTCACATCAAATTTTTGAATCCCTTCTTCTACACCAAGATATTCATTCATAGTGAAGAGCTCAGTATCGGCGATGATCGTGCCGATTCTCTCGCGCATTTCGCTCGGGCCCTGCAAGCGGCCGACGAGCATTTCTTCAACCAATGCCTCCTGCTCGACTTGGTCGTTGATGGTATCGAAGCTGTCGCCATACCATTTGCCGAGTAATGGCTTAATCGGGGCAAGGATCTCTGAAGTCGGTATATTCGGAAAGTCGACATCTAGGCTTTCAAGGCTTAGAAACACACTTGCATTTACTACTTTTAAGGTAACTGCGGCGCTGGCACTTCCGTTAAAGGCGTCTCCTTCAAGTGCTGCATCTAACGCTAAGTTCGCTTCCATCTTTGGATCAGTCGGATCAGTCATGTCCGATTTTCCATCGGCGACAAAATCAAAATCTATCGCACCGCCGGCCTGATCGACTTCGGCTTTTCCGTTGATCGCGAAACGCGTTTCAGATTTTTGGTATGATTCGATCTGGGGCAGTATTTCTAAGATTGCTTTCTGCCAGGCCATTCTGTGTGCTTCGATCAGTTCGGCAAAACCGGCTACAGGGTCTTCGAGTTCTCCGGTCTGGCCACCGCCAAAACAACCGGCAAAAATAAGGAGTGACATCGAGAGCATTGCGAGTTTTTTCATGTTTGCAAAGGGAAAGAAAAGAATTTCAACTGCTATTCTTCCATACTTTGCGCGCAAATGCGAATGATTTTTTTTTGCTTCCTTCTCTTGTTCTGTGCGATTCTATCGCTAACCGCTTTTTCTCATTAAATAATGCAGCGAGTCCTCCTCAAGCTTTCTGGCGAAGCGCTGGGCACAACTGGCTACGACCAGGCAAATGTCAACAATCTGGCACAAGAGATCGCCACCGCATATCAAGACCACCAGTTAGAGTTAGCGGTCTTAGTCGGCGGAGGAAATATTTGGCGAGGGCGTGATTTTACATCGTTTCACTTTGACGCCGCGTATTCCGACATGATCGGTATGGGTGCAACGGTCCTCAACTCTCTCGTGCTTGCAGGGGCATTGCAGCAGACCGGAGTCGGCGCCAAGGTCTTTTCGGCACTCCCCCTATCAGCGGATGTGCATCCGCATAATATCAAAGCAGAGAAAGTATCAATGCAAAGTGGTGAGATCGTTATTTTTGCCGGCGGAACTGGAAGCCCGTTTTTTACGACCGATTCCGCCGCCGTACTACGAGCACTCGAAATCGGTGCCGATGCCGTACTCAAAGGCACCAAAGTCGATGGGGTTTACGATTCTGACCCGAACAAAATCCCCACTGCCAAGCGGTTCGATGCGCTTACATACGATCAGGCGCTTGCGCAAAATTTACAAATAATGGACGCAACCGCCTTTGCCCTAGCCCGCGAAAACCAATTGCCGGTTTGCGTGTTTAATGCATTGCAAGCGGGTGGTATTGGCAACGCCCTTTCTGCATCATCCGCTACGGGTACCTGGGTGCGAGACTGATCCAGCGGCAATCAATCCGAATGGCAAAGTCTATCAGCGGTTCATGTTCTCAGTGATGTGAAATGAGCGCAGCATGGGGTTGTGGCTTTTGCAAGCGGAAGTATTTGCCTTTTTTATGGGAATCAGTTTATATACTTGATGAATTTTTCTTTTCTCTTCGCAATGATTAAAAACCTCTCACTTTCTGCAGTTACCATACTGCTTTTTGCTGCATGCCAAGCCCCCGCTCCCGATAGCACTCCGGCCCCCACTCCGACCACCATGCAAACACCAGATCGCGAAATGGATGCAGCCGAAATGGATGATGCGATGGATGAAGAGGACGAAATGGAGGATGGTATGGATGAAGAGGACGAAATGGACGATGATATGGAAGCTTATGAAGAAGATGAGATGAATGATGAAGAGATTGACGATACAGACGAAATAAACGATGATGACGACACTGTTTCTGAAGACGATATGAGTGATGAAGCTACTACTGACGGATTCTCGCAAACTGCTGCACCACAACCGGGTGATACCGTGGCCACGGTCACTACCAATCTCGGCACATTTAAGGTGCGCCTGTTTGCCGACGTTGTACCGACCACCGTTGAAAATTTCGTCACGCTGTCGAACAATGGTTACTACGAAGGAATTATCTTTCACCGCATCATCGATGGCTTTATGATTCAGGGTGGCGACCCGACTGGCACCGGAACCGGTGGTGAAAGCGCCTTTGGTGGCAAATTTGACGATGAGTTCAGCAGCAGTCTGAGCAATATCAAATATTCCCTATCGATGGCAAATGCCGGCCCGAATACAAACGGCTCGCAATTCTTTGTGAACCAAGCCGATAACACTTTTCTCGATTTTGATAAGCAACCCCTTTCGAGTAAGCACTCGGTCTTTGGCCAAGTGTACGAGGGGCAAGAAGTTGTCGATACCATTGCAAGCGTGCAGACCGGCCCTGGTGATAAACCGCTCGAGAATGTGATTATTGAAAGCGTCGAAATCTCCACGATGTAATCATCCTAAAATGGAATCTAAAAGCCCTTGGGAGACCGGGGGCTTTTTTTGTGATTGCAGAAAAGGATGATTTTGCGTTACAATGATATCTTTTAAAAATGAACGACCATGCCATTAGATTCTTCGCAACCGATTGAAAAAAAGCTAGAACGCATCAGTGCTTTGCTTGCTAGCTATGAAAATCCGGCAGGCGTCATCGATAAACGAAAAGCTGAGGTGCGTGCCAAATTTGAACCGCGACTTGAGGAATTGCAGGATGAGGTCGACAGGAATCCCAATGTAAAGCAAAAGATAAGGGATCAAATAGTTGATGTACGTAAAAAATTAGAAAACAATCTGAACATGCTAGATGCTCTAACTCGCCAGCAGATTCAGGCGGATATTGCAACTGAAATCTTTAGGCTTTGTCAGGCGGTAGGCATTAAGTTGGAAGAGTATCCTGAAGACGACGTCTATGGAATTGTTCCATCGCGTGATCTGCCTGACGATTGGCTTACTGAGTATACAGCAAAGCTATTCGAGTGGTTTAAGCATCATCAACGTTCGCTTGTGCAGATGTCGAACTCGCCGGTCGATTCGACGGTGGAACCAGAACCAGATATGCAGGAGATATGGGATCTGATGCAACAAATCGATTGGGTCAGTAAAAAACTCGCAGAGGTCCGTCAACGAATCAAGCAAGGGCGCCCTGAAGCCGCATTAGCCAAGAACCTCAATGGTCAGAGAAAAAGTCTTTGTAGTGCGCTCTTACAGCTTTTAAAGAGTCGAGAAATAACTATTGATTGGCCAAGTCAGCAAACAGGGGTGCCCGTAGTTCATGATGCGAGTGGCATTTTGGCGAGCGATCCGGATTTTGAAGCACACATCCAGGAGTTCGCGGCAAAACATAAGCAACTCCTGATGTCCGTGCGGCATTAGATCAAGTTCACCAAGTAGAGCTTTGTCACACTTTCTGTCGGTTCAAAGTATCGGCTTTGAATCACTTTGTTTCCGTAGACTAGAGAGACGGGTATAACCGAATACGCCTGATTATAAGATTGACTATTCCTGAGCCGGTAAACACGATTCTCTGAATAGAAAATTCAGGGCAGGGGCCCTGAACTGATGAAGGATTTATGGGCGTTTTTTTAGATTTCTCATATTGCTTGCATCTGCTATCTTGCTGTTTGCAACTTTTATCTTGCCACTTGCTTATGCACGATCCTATCAATCCCGGTTTTGAGAAAATACAAGAGCAGGGGAGCCGTATTGTCGCGAAAGGCGCACACATGCTGCCAGCGGCGAGCTTGATGATGGCGGCGGGCGTAATCGACAAGATCGCTGATCGTACCAAACCGTTTATTACTGTGGTGAATTCATACACCACACATATCCCTGGGCATGCGCATCTCGACAAACTCGGCGAGCGTGTGGTGAAAGGTTTAAAGGCAAAAGGCTACAACGTATGGTATTGCAACATCGGTGGCGCGGTAGACGATGGCATTGCCATGGGGCACTTTGGCATGAAGTATTCATTGCCGAGCCGCGAACTGATCACCGACCAGATCGAAACTGTCATCGGCGCGCATCCGTGTGATGCGTGGGTGGGTATTGGTAACTGCGACAAAATCGTACCGGCGATGCTGAATGCCATGGTACGCCTCAATGTTCCTGCTGTGTATGTGAGTGGCGGGCCGATGCTCGCCGGGAAAAACAATTCCGATCTCGTCACGGTGTTTGAAGGTGTGGGCAAACAGGCAGCGGGCAAGATGAGCGAAGAAGAACTTGAAAAAGTCGCCGGTGAGGCATGCCGCACCTGTGGCAGTTGCAGTGGCATGTTTACTGCCAACTCAATGAACTGCCTAGCAGAAGCAATCGGGCTTGCCCTCCCGGGTAACGGTTCTATTCCCGCAGCGCGCTGGATCGATCCTGAAGCTCAAACCTGGGAAGTCAACCCCGAACGCGAGGCGCTGTTCGACCGCGTGCTAGAGGCTGTGGAAAAAGTGCTGAACGAAAAGATCCGCCCGTGCGATATCGTTTCTGAAGCGGCCATCGACAATGCTTTTATTCTCGACCTCGCCATGGGCGGCTCTACCAACACTGTATTGCACACGCTCGCGTTAGCGCACGAAGCGGGCGTAAAATACGATCTGCAGCGTATCAATCAGCTTTCTGACAACACTCCTAACGTGTGCAAGGTTTCGCCCTCGCGCCCAGATGTTCACGTCGAAGACGTGCACCGCTGCGGGGGTATTGCGGCTATTCTAAAAGCTGTGCATATCGACGGGCGTTCGGCGCTTAATCTTGACCTGCCGACGATTTCTGGCTCGTTGCGGCAATACGTTGAATCTGCCCCCGACCCCGATGGTGATATCATCCGCATTGGTGATGATGTGTTTTCGCAGGTGGGAGGTTTGGCAATTCTCTATGGAAACATCGCACCTAATGGCTCTGTCGTCAAAACCGCCGGAGTCGAAAAAGAAATGATGCAATTCACCGGCACGGCCAAAGTCTTCCATTCACAAGAAGAAGCATTACACGGTATCTTACGCGGAGAAGTGGTGGATGGTGATGTGGTGGTGCTCAAGTACGAAGGGCCCAAAGGCGGCCCAGCGATGCAAGAGATGCTCGCGCCGACTTCGGCGATAAAGGGTCGCGATATCAAGGCCGCACTTATTACTGATGGTCGCTTTAGCGGCGGAACGCGTGGATTATGCATCGGGCATATTGCGCCCGAAGCGGCGGCAGGCGGGCCGTTTGCCATCGTTCAAACAGGAGACATCATCGAAATCGACGCCGAGAAGCGCAGCTTAAACGTGCAACTTTCTGATGACGAGATTGATACGCGCATGAAAAATCTGCCGCCATTCGAGCCCAAGGTACAAAAAGGCTGGTTGGGGCGGTACGCGCATTTCGTCACCAGTGCCGATACCGGTGCGGTGATGCGGAATTCGTTGTAGTGTTTTAGTGACACAAGATGTATTGCTCTATTATTTTGCAATTTCCTATACTTGTTACGAAGTATTTATCAATGTATAATATACTTAATTAACCAGAAGTGTGATGAAAGGAAGTGTCGTCATTTCCGGCGGAATCGGTACCAACATGGCATTGGTAATGCTGAGCGGTTCAATCGACGGGTCGATCAGCTCACGCATTTTTGACGATATCAACACGTATCACAAGCAGCATCAGTCTATTCTGAAATATCTCTTTGATTTTGGTGATCTGACCGAACTTGATTCGAAGGGAATTAGCGATTTGATTGGTTTTCACCATAATATCACGCGCAAAGGCGGCATGGTGGTGATTGCCCGGCCAGACCCAGAAATCGCTGAACTGCTCGAAACGATCGGCGTGGATCGCACGATCGAAATCTTCCCCAGCCTAACAGAAGCGCAAGTAATACTCAGTGAAGCAGTGGCTGAGGAGTAACCAGCTTCAAAAAATTGAGAATTAAAAAAATAGGAATTTCGAATAGTCATCAACGCACAAATAAGTGTTCTGTATTCTGTGTACTTGCCGCTTGCCAACGAGATTCAGGTGAATTTCGCTACCACTGCTTTTAATTCAGGGGTGGGCTCGACGCCGAATTCTGGATAAAAGACTTGCCCCAGGGCATGGATTTCGACCGGACACGGACCGGGGTATTTTAAGAGTTCTTTGTGCAGTGCCTTGAGGCAGGTTTTTTTGAAGCCTGGTTTGAGCGTGATCTTCCACGGCTCGTTCTTATTTGGGCATGCGGCAACTTCCTGGTTTGGCGATTTCGCTCCTTCTGTCTCCGCACTTTCATCTGCCTCCTCAGTTTCTTCACTATCCGGTGTTACCTCGAATCCACTTTCTGCAGTAAATGTATCGCCGTCTTCCTCCATCTCTCCCGTTTCTGGTGCTAGAAGATCATCCTCTTCTCGTTCTGGCTTCATGGTGGCGACGATCTTTTCGATTTCTTTCAACTCTTGCAGCTCGATTTTATCCGCAATGATCTGCCACGCACCTATGCGGTTTTCTACCTTGCCCGTTACCCAGTATACCGCATCATCTCGCTCTACAAGTTTATCCGACAGTTTTTCGTAGCTCTTTGGAAACACCGCTACTTCCAGTTTTCCGGTCGGGTCTTCAATACTCATGATCGCCATCTGTTTTTGCGTTTTGGTGATCAACTTGCGCATGCTAAGCAGAATGCCGCCAGCGGTCGCCTTTTTGCCGTTCTTTTTTTCAATCTCGCCGATCAGCACCCCCTTTTTTCGAAAGAGCGCTTTAGCACTGCGCAGCGGATGATCAGAGACGAATAAGCCCAACGTCTCGCGCTCCCAACTGAGCTTCTCTGCTAGGGTTGCGGGTGTGCTCTCTGGTAATATCAACTCGTGCACATGGTCGATGCCGTCATCGCCAAATAGTGAATCTTGTGCTTCGTGCGCGGTGTCTTTCTCTGCCCCTTTGGAGAAATCGCTGATCAGCTTGAAATGCTCGATTACCTGGTTTGCCTCTGTAAAGGTCGAAAGGGCGCCAGATTTTGCTAATGCTTCTAATGATTTTTTATTGAGCACTTTGCTCGGTGCGCGCGCCGCAAAATCCGCCAAGCTGGCAAACGGCTCTGTGCCTCTCGCTTTCACAATGCTTTCGACCACGCTATCGCCCACTCCTTTAATGGCGCCTAGCCCAAAGCGAATAACGCCATCTGCCAGCGCGGTAAAATTGGTGCCGCTTTCATTTACGCTCGGTGGCAATACTTCAATACCGAGTTCGCGGCATTCTTCGATGTCGATCACTACGCGGTCGGTATTATTCCTATCCGCCGCCAAGAGTGCCGTCATAAATTCTGTGCTATAATTCGCTTTCAAATACGCCGTTTGGTAGGCGATCATGGCATAACCGGCGGCATGCGATTTGTTAAAGCCGTACCCGGCAAACGGCTCGATGACTTTATCGAAGATCTGTACTGCCATCTGTTCACTATGCCCTTTAGCTTTCGCCCCTTCAATAAACTTTTCGCGTTGCGCGGCGAGTTCACTGGCAATCTTTTTTCCGATTGCACGCCGCAATAAGTCTGCTTGCCCGAGGGTAAAACCGGCGAACACCTGCGCAATCTGCAAAATCTGCTCTTGATAAATGGCGATGCCAAAGGTCTTATCTAAAACTTGCCTGAGTGATTCGTGCAGATATTTCACCTCTTTTTTGCCGTGTTTGCCCGAAATATAATCCGGAATCCACTCCATTGGTCCCGGGCGATACAGCGAGACCATGGCGATAATATCCTCTAGATTGGTTGGTTTAAGCTCTTTCAAATAGCGGCGCATGCCGGCGGATTCCAATTGAAACACTCCCGTCGTCTGGCCTTTGGTGAGCAGCTTGAAGGTTTTTTCATCATCCAGTGGAATCTCATCCAGATCGATGATCTCATCGGTACGCTCCTGAATGATCTTGAGCGTATCGACTAAAATGGTGAGGTTCTTGAGCCCCAAAAAGTCCATTTTCAGTAGCCCTAGGTCTTCGACGGGTTTCTGCGAAAACTGGGTGATGATTGTCTGTTCGTCTTTTGGCGCCCGCTGTAGAGGAACATGTTTCGTAATGGCATCTGGCGAGATTACCACCGCGCAGGCATGAACAGAGACGTGGCGTACCGAACCCTCGAGCCGCTTGGCGATATTCCATATCTCTTGAAAGCGCGGATTTTCCTTGAGTGCCTTCTTCAAGTCCGGTGCTTGTTCGAGAGCTTCATCAAGCGTAATACCTGGGCGCTCGGGTATCAGTTTGGCAAACAGGTTCATTTCGGCGAATCCGAGTCCCAATACTCTTCCTACATCTTTGATCGCCGCGCGGGCGGCAAGCGTTCCAAACGTGCAGACTTGCGCGACGCGGTCGTCTCCGTAGAGTTCACGCACATAATGGAGTACTTCGTCGCGGCGGTCATCTGCAAAGTCGATATCGATATCTGGCATCGAGATGCGTTCAGGATTCAAGAAACGTTCGAAGAGCAGATCGTATTTGATCGGGTCGATATTTGTGATTCTCAGCGCATACGAAACTAGTGAACCAGCCGCGCTGCCGCGCCCTGGGCCTACTGCGATGCCTTGCTCTTTCGCCCATTTCACAAAATCCCACACGATCAAAAAATACGCAGGAAAGCCCATCTTCTGAATTATCCCCAGCTCTAGATCGAGCCGGTCGACGATGGCGGTTTGTTCCTCTGTTTTCGGCTGGCGCGGATTAAAATCGTAGCGGCTTTGTACGCCATCCAAACAGACCTCGCGCAAATATTCATCCACCGTTTGCCCCTCGGGTACCGGAAACGGCGGGAGTAGATACTTGCCAAATTCCATGCTCACTTGGCACTGCTCCGCGATTTTGACCGTATTGGCACACGCCTCTGGCAGGTCCGCAAAAATGCGCAGCATCTCATCTGGCGTGCGCAGCGAAAAATCGTCCCCCAGCATCTTTACGCGATTGGGGTCGTTTCTTTGGCCGTTATCGCGGATGCAGGTGACGATGTCTTGCGCGTCGGCGTAATCTGGAGTGGGGTAGTGCACGTCGTTTGTGGCGGCGAGCGGAATGCCGAGTTCGGCAGAATATTTTTTTAGCCGTTCTTCCACCTCTTGCAGTTCGCGGCGCGTAATGGGGTGCCGCTGCACCTCTAAATAAAAATCTTCCCCAAAGATCGCATGATACTCCTTAATAATTTGTTTGGTCTTCGCTTCGGTATCGCCCTTGACGATTGATTGCGCGATTTCGCCTTGTAGCCCGCCACTCAGCGCGATTACGCCTTCGCGGTGTTTCTTAAGCAGATCTTTATCCACTCGCGCACGGTAGAACATGCCGCTTAGATTCGCTTCGGTCGAAAGCGCGAGTAGGTTCTGGTAGCCCGTATCGTTCTTTGCGAGCAGCACTAGCTGAAAGCTCTGCGCGTCCATAGGTTCTTTATCGAAACGGCTGCGTAGAGCGACATACGCGTCGTACCCTAAAATCGGTTTGATGCCGTTTTTTTCACAGGCCTTATACAAATCTACCACGCCATGCATATTGCCGTAATCGGTGATCGCCACAGCACCCGCTCCGTCATTCGCCGACTTCTTGGCGATATCGGCAGGGCTACCCACTCCGGTGAGGAGTGAGTAATATGAATGGACATGCAGATGAACGAAACCGGCTGCAGCTTGCGACATATAAGCTCTCTAAAAAACACTTTTGGCGGAATTTGATTGTGGCGGATTTTCCGTATTTTTGCGAGGGGAAAATCGGTAAACAGCAAACAGTAATCTGTAATTGGGAAATCACTTCATCTACGTGCTGTTGCCGTTTGATCATGCCTCATACGATTTGATGGTATTTAACCATGGTTAACCCTTTTTGTTCCAATTTTTGCCAAACTTTGAACTGGAGCGAATACGTTATTTTTTGCATTAATATCCAGGGAAAGACTCCTCCGTATTGTAATGTCTTCCTTCTCGCCGCTTCGCGTTTGACAGCATCACACTTTTTTCCCACCATGAGTGCGGTTTTTTTCACTTCATGCCTTTTACGCGTCGAATCCTCTTTTGGGCAGGTCAACTGTTTGCTCTGAAATACGCAAAAAAATATTTGGGGCAAAAGAAGAAATTGTTCTTGTTGCCGATTGTTGCTGCCGTGCTTGAATTTGTGCGGCAAAAATCGGAAGAAAAAGCAGTAAAAAAGCAGAAGCAGATTAAAGAAGAAAACGAGGAATTGCTCGTGAAACCGTCCCGAGTATTAGGGACGTCATTGCGAGGAGTCATGCATTGCAGGAGGTCGCGGCAATTTAGAAAATAAAACAAAATGCTTCTATATATTTTTTTTGTCTGGATTGCGTCGTTCATTCTCTTATCGTCGAACTTCCCCGTAACGACGCTGCGCGTTAAAACATCCCCATTTGCTCGGTGGCGACACTATCTGCAAACAGAGTTTTGGCGCGTGATTGCAGGCGCTTGGAATTGAGCGCTTGTAAAAACTCGGGTAATTGCTTTGGCATGGCCTGCGGAATTTTTCCAGACTCTTCGTCGAAGCCATCTAATTCCAGATCGCGGTGCAAGAGCGCCATCTCTTTTGTCTGCCGCGCTTGTTCTTGATACTCCTTTAAGAGTTCACCGGCTTTACCGCTGATCTCATCGACATGTTTGATCGCCGTTTCAATATTGTGATATTTACTCAGAATCTGCACGGCGCCTTTTGGCCCGATGCCCGGCACACCTACCAGTTTATCGCTGCTGTCGCCGGCAAGCGCTTTATAATCCGCCACGCATTCGGGCGGTATGCCGAGCTTCTCTACCACATCTTCTACACGCAAACATTTGGACGGCTTACCACCGTTTTGCGGCTGCAAAATGCAGATGTTGTCGCCGACGAGTTGTAGCAGATCCTGATCACCCGAAAGAATCAAAACTTCGGTATCTGCTTGCTTGCGAAAATGCTCCGCTGCAGTTGCGATCATATCATCTGCTTCGTAGCCTTCTTTGCTGAGTAATGGTGCGCCAAAGGCTTCTTCTACAAAACCAAAGATAAATGGCAGTTGGGCGACCAGCTCTTCTGGCATATCGGGGCGCCCCGCTTTGTAGCCATCCATTTTGTCGTGCCGCAAGGTCGGTCCTTTCAAATCGCGCGCAAAGTAGATATGCGTCGGCTGTTCACTCTCGATCAATGAAAAAGTCGTCGAAACAACCCCGTAAATCGCATTACTCGGCTTGCCATCTGCCATGGTGAAATGCGCTGGAACGGCGTAAAAGGCACGAAAGAAGAGGTGGGAAATATCGATCAAAATCACTTTTTTCATATTTTGTAATATAATTATGGCAACTGCAAGGGCTTGTAATGGCATTGGCTGTGTAATTCGAGTATAATACTCAGAAAACTATCACACAAACATGACACAGCATGCACTTCCGGGCGCCGCCTACGACAACAAAATCTACACAAAATACTCAAAAAACACTATTGAGAAAAAAGCGAAGAACAAAGCCGATTTTTGTGAAGAGTTTGAACTCGTCTGTGATCAGCGCCAAATGTTGATCGGCATCGTCTCTGAATTGACCGATAAAAACGGCGCGCATTTGGTGGCCGAGATACTGCCTGGAATTGCCGCACTCAACATTTGTCTGGTAGTGCGTGGCGTGGGGAGCGAGAAGTATCAGAAACTGTTGGCCGATTTTGCCAAAGACAACCCAGGAAAAATCGCCGTAGTGCCAGATACGAATGATGACATGCGCAAAGTCTTTGCCGCATCAGATGTAAGCTTCTTTTTCTCTGCCGGTGAAGAGAACGAAAAATTCGCCCTTGGGGCGCTCAGCTACGCTTCGCTCCCTATCGTTCCCAGCGGCATGCAGCATATTGTCGAAGATTATAATCCGAACCAAGAAAGTGGTACCGGTTTTGTGTATCGTAATGAAGACGTGTGGTCGGCGTTTGCCGCCATTGTACGCGCGCAAGAAAACTTTCGCTTTCCGTATGACTGGAAGACGATTCAGAGGAGTGCTATCGATTCGTAGTTCCATAGCTAGAGTAGTTCTTTAGCTATTATCGACACTGAATTTCAAATTTTAAATTACAGATTACACATTAAATGAGCCCAATTTGTGATTCGACATTTGTAATTTTTGCATGTTTAGCGCAGAGCGTCTGAACTCGTTTCCCGGATCCTTTCCATCCGCAAACTCTCGACCTGTTGGCGGATGCCGTCTGCGAGCTCTACTTTGGGCGCATATCCAAGCCCTGCTGTGATTTTGCCGATGTCGGCGCACTGGCCTTGCACGTATACTTCTTTCACCGGATTTTCGATATAGATCGGCGCGATATCACTTTGCATCGCTTGCACAATGGCTGCCACTATCTGGTTGAGTGAAGCGGAATTGCTCGTGCCGATGTTAAACACTTCGGCGCCAAACTTCTTCTCGCTCTCAATCGCTAAAATCAACGCCTGCACCACATCTGTCACATGCGTAAAATCGCGGAACTGCTCGCCATCGCCGTAGATAACCGGCGCTGTACCGCGGGCGATATCCCAAATAAACTGGCTGACGATATTGGCATATTTGCCCTTGGCTTCTTCATTCGGCCCGTACACGCTCATAAAACGAAAGCCGATGATATCCAGGTTCGGATTCGTCTTCGCAAAACAACTGGCGCAATGTTCGTACAAAAACTTCGTCACCGCGTAGTGGTTTTGTGGCGTTACGTGCTGAGATTCCACTAACGGGATCGGGTTATTGGCATACAGCGATGACGTGCTAGCGTAGAGCACTTTTTGCACTCCAGTTGCGGCCGCATAGTCGAGCACCTGTGTAAATGAAACGACAGAATTTAAATATGGTTCGGTGATTCCGCTCTCCATAAACATCGGTGCCGATGACGACCCCGCCAGATGCACGATGATATCGAACTCTGTTCCGGCTTTTTCTAAATCTTCGCGTGAACAGGCATCGCCTTGAATAAACTCTATATCCGGATCGAGATTCTCCCTATTCCCTAGAAAGAGGTTGTCGAGTGCGACCACATCGTACTGGTCTTTGTTGATATTGCAGAAGTTGCTGCCAATAAAGCCAGCTCCGCCAGTAACCAGGATCTTCTTTTTCATCGCGGGAATACAAAAGTTTACATTGGAAATTATACTCAAATTTATTGATATCTGCTATGCGATGAGAAAATTAACAATGAAAAATGGTCTTGTTGCACAAATAAGTTGAACAATAATTAAAAGAAGTGTACTAA
>CAZLFD010000010.1:0-32826 GCA_964558715.1 uncultured Candidatus Peribacteria bacterium
CTTTAGTACACTTCTTTTAATTATTGTTCAACTTATTTGTGCAACAAGACCCTTGGGAATGCTGTTTTACACCCCCAAAAATAACCCCATGTCGCAGGTGCACTCCTTTGCCATAATTTTTAAAACTTTCATCGATCTGAATCGCCAGTTCGCGCGTGGGAGTAATGATGAGCGCAGTGATGCTGTTTGTCCGAACTCCAGATTCGCGCGCTTGAGACATTTTTTGCAAAATCGGAATCGCGAATGCCGCAGTTTTACCGGTACCGGTCTGCGCGCAGCCGAGCAGGTCTCTGCCCTGTAGAACGACAGGAATCGACTGACTTTGTATCGGGGTGGGCGACGTATATCCTTCTGCCTTGACCGCTGCTAAAATATGCGGAATCAGGTTGAGTTCTTCAAAGGTCATGTGCTCAAAAAATGTTTTCGCCCATAAAAGTGATAGATTGCATTCAAATTAGTGCCCCTTTCCTCGATAGCCTCTGCCGCCGCTTTTGCCAGCACTGCGATTGCCGAATTTCTTCCCTCCTCCACCACCTTTCCACGGCTTATTACTTGGGTTGCCGAACTTTTTTGGTGGTGGTGCTTGTTGCTCATCATCCGGAATACTGCGATAGGTATGAACATTAAAATCACTGCGGAACGAATCGCGAAGGAGCGCAGAAATGACTTGTTTCGGATTCCCCTCTTCGAGCAGTAAGTCTGCGAGCGGTTGCAGATGATCGGTATTTTCATTGAGAATGATATGTTCGATGCGTTCGATGAGATGCTGCTGCTTTTTGGCGACGATGGTTTTTGGCGAGGGTAACTCGCCTTTGCGGATTTTGACTTTGAGATTGCGCTCAAAGAAACGCAGCTTACTGAGTTCATCTCGCGCAATCAGCGTGATAGCGGTGCCTTTATTCCCGGCTCGCCCGGTGCGCCCGATGCGATGGGTGTAGATCTCGTAACTTTCGGGCAGACTGTAGTTCACCACAAAATTGAGATCGGTAATGTCGATACCGCGCGCGGCTACATCTGTCGCGACGAGGATATTCGTTTTGCCTTCTTTAAACCGGCTGAGAATTTTGGTGCGCTGCGACTGATCGATATCGCCGTGAATCGCTTCGGCACGCAGATGCTTGACCGCCAGTTGGTTAGCGACCACATCGGCATTCATTTTTGTGCGGCAAAAGACAATAGCATAAAAGGTCTCTTCGCCTTCCATAATCCGGCAAAGCGCTTCAAATTTATCCGGATTGCGTACGCAATAATAGAGCTGATCGATATTCTCATTCGTCATCTCTTGTGGCGAGATCTTCACCGTATCGTAATCGCCCATGTATTTATGGACGATATTCATGATGCTGCGCGGCATCGTGGCAGAAAAAAGGAGCACGCGCCGTTTGGGCGGAGTCATCGCCAAGATTTCTTCAATCTCTTCGCGAAAGCCAAAATTGAGCATTTCATCGGCTTCATCCAGCACGAAGTAGCGGATGGTATCGAGCTTGAGGTTGCCATTGCGAATGTGATGTTGCATACGCCCGGGTGTGCCCACAACGATAGTAGGAGACTTTTTCAGCGCGGAGATTTCGGTATACATGGGGTTGCCGCCATAGACAACCGTTACTGTGGGAGAATTCTTTACACCGAAGGATTGGATTTCTTTCGCCACCTGCACCGCCAGTTCGCGCGTTGGCGCGAGCACAATTGCCTGTGTTTCATGCTTGGTCACATCGAGTCGTTCGAGTAACGGGAGTGCGAAGGCGGCGGTTTTGCCAGTGCCGGTTTGCGCCTGGCCGATGATATCTTTTTTGCCATGTAGCAAAAGTGGAATTACTCCAGCTTGAATTGGGCTTGGTTTCGTAAAGCCCTTCGTTTGAATGGCTTCGAGAATTTCTGGGGAAAGGCCTAACTCGGCAAAGGATGAGGCGGTCATTGCGCGCTATAAACAGGGAAACACAGAGATATTTTCTGTCGCGTCAGCTTTGCATGTTTGCGGGAAGAGTGCAATGCGAAAGCTGTTCTCACCCGTTTCTTGACAAGAAACCATAAGGTCTATAGTCTACTGCCAACATATTTAGCACCGCCATATGACCTTACTAGAGCGTGATTCAGTAGTTGCCACTGCCGAAGCAGAGAAGGGTATTGAAGCGCCATCTCCCGAGTCGACCGCAGTAATTGCAGATAAACGAGACGCAGTTAAAAATGCTCTTTTTGCCCATGATATAGAAACCGCATGGCAATTAATACGTGAGAACAACACTCCTGAGTTCCTCCAAGATTTACTACGGTTGTTTCGTAACACTAAAGATACTCCGCAGGAAGTTGATGTAGCTGAATTCATGGTGGCGGCATTTCGCAATGGGCGCTTTGAAGCTGTAATACAATTAGTCCAGCAGGGTTACCTAGATGGTGAGTCACACAAATCAATGAGAGATGCTCTACGTTCATTACGAATATTGTCTTTAAGCTGAACCCTGTCCTGTCGCGCATGCCGAAACGCAGCCGAAGCGAGTGTCTCGAAGCCCACCCACTTCGCAACGTTTGGGTGATGGGTGTAATAGCAACAAAAGCCATAGAGCGTTTGAGTCCCCCTGCAGGGTCAAGGCTCCTGCCTTGAATGATATATTTCTGAAAACGGAAAGGTCGGCTTATAAACCATTATCAGAGTAACAGGAATTAGTACTTCCGATTGTTGTGAGATCCCTGCTTTCGCACTTAATCACACCTTCAGCAGAGATGACGTAGAATGAGTGATGGTGCTTTCCGAATTCCTGTTCTTACAACTTACCTCTTGCTACTTGCGACTTGTTTCTCTAGACTCTCTGCGATTTAAAATTTATGGATATTCGCAACATCGCCATCATCGCTCACGTCGACCATGGCAAAACGACACTCGTCGATGCTTTGCTGAAGGGCAGCAACACTTTTGCCGCACATGAGATCATTGATGAACGCGTGATGGATAGTAACGCCCAAGAAAAAGAGCGTGGTATCACCATCTACGCCAAGAACACCGCCATCCATTATAAAGATACGAAGATCAATATTATCGATACGCCCGGGCATGCCGATTTTGGCAGCGAAGTAGAACGTGTTTTAGGAATGGTAGATGCAGCGCTTTTGGTGGTGGATGCGTACGAAGGCCCCATGCCGCAGACCAAGTTCGTACTCCAAAAGTCACTACAGTTGGGATTAAAAGTACTGGTCGTAGTAAATAAGATCGACAAAGAATCGGCTCGCCCAGATGCAGTGATTAATGACGTGTTCGACCTGTTTGCTTCGCTTGGGGCGACGGACGAGCAATTGGATTTTCCGTATCTCTATGCCATTGCCCGCGAGGGCGTTGCCGTGCGTGAGCTCGATGGCGAACGCAAAGATATCACTCCCCTGCTCGATTGGGTACTCGAAAAAGTTCCCCCGGCAGAAATAGATGAAGCAACGCCGTTCCGCTTTCAGCCGGCGACACTTGCCTATGATTCGTTTTTAGGGAGAATCGCGGTGGGAAGGGTGCATTCTGGCAAACTGCGCAAAGGCGCGCAGGTAATCATCAAATCGCAAGATGGGCACGCGCGCAAAGGGAAGATAGCGCAGCCCTTTACTTTTTTAGGACTCAGGCGGAGCGAAGCCGATGAAGTACGTTGCGGCGATATTGTCGCTTTGGCGGGAATTGCAGATATTTATGTGGGCGAAACAATCACCACGGATGAAACAGTAGAACCGCTCAAGGCGATTTCGGTCGACCCGCCGGCGCTCGCCATGGATTTTATGGTGAACGATTCCCCGCTCGCCGGGCGCGAAGGCAAGCTAGTCACCTCGCGCAATATCCGTGAACGGCTCGAGCGCGAGCTCGAGACGAATGTGGGGCTTAAGGTGCAATTCGGCAACGATACCGATTCGTTTAAGGTTTACGGCCGCGGTGAGATGCATCTTGCCGTATTGATTGAAGATATGCGCCGCGAAGGCTTTGAACTGCAAGTCTCGCAGCCCGAAGTGGTAGTGCAAGAAATCGACGGCGTCAGTTGTGAACCGCTGGAGAATGTGATTATCAATGTGCCAGACGAAATGGCGGGTGCGGTCATCGAAGCGCTCAGCAAACGAAAGGGTGAAATGCTGAATATGAAGAGTGAAAGCGGAACGACGAGTCTTGAATTTGCTGTACCGACGCGAGGGCTGCTCGGCTTCCGCGGCGTCTTCATCATCCTCACCAAAGGCGAAGGTACCTTTTATCATTCATTCGAAAAGTATGTGCCGCACATGGGCAAGATCGAAAAGCGCCAGGTCGGGAGTATGATCAGCGGCGTCGACGGCGAAGCTGTGGCCTATAGTTTGTGGAACTTGCAGGAACGTGGGCCAATCTTCATCCATCCGCAGACCAAAGTGTATGAGGGCATGATCATCGGCGAGCATAATCAGGGTACGGATTTAACGGTGAATCCGCTCAAAGGAAAAAAACTCACCAACGTGCGTGCCAGCGGCAAAGACGATGCCATCAATCTGATTCCGCCGATTGAGATCACGCTCGAAAAAGCCATCGAATACATCGACTCCAATGAATATGTAGAAGTCACGCCGCAAAGCATCCGCTTGCGCAAAAAATATCGAACGGAGTCAGAACGGAAACGGATGGAGAAATAATACAGAATCAAGATTTTTGTGTAATAGTTACGATAGATACAGTACAATCTGATTGATGCAAAAAATCGGCTTTATCACAGGCGGTCAATTAGCGCGGATGATGCTGCAAGCCCTCACTTCATTGCGACACGACATGCATGTTTCTGTGCTCGATAGCAATCAGCAATGCCCTTGTACCGGATTGGTCGATGAAGTGGTGATTGGCAAAAGTACCGATTTTGATGATGTGTATCATTTCGGAAGCCGATGCGATGTGATCATTCTGGAGTTTGAGCATGTCAATGTCGAAGCGCTTAAAAGGCTGCAAAAGCAGGGAGTGCAGGTACTCTGTTATCCGCATGATCTCGAGATTATCCAAGATAAAGGCCTACAAAAACAGTTTCTCATCGATCACGATCTGCCGACCGCGCAGTTTCGATTGATCGAAAACAAATCGCAACTGCAGGCATTTAGCGGCGATCTGCCGTTTGTGCTTAAAACCCGCAAACATGGCTACGATGGTGGCGGTGTGCAAAAACTTACAGCTGAGGCCGATTTTGAAGCAGCATTTGATGCTCCGAGTCTTGTAGAAGATTGTGTCGATATCGAGAAAGAATATTCGCTTATCGTTGGGCGGGATGCATTTGGCACCACCTTTCGCTATCCAGTTGCCGAGCAGTTTTTTCATCCTACGGCAAATCTGGTGCAATTTATCGCAACGCCTTCTGAACTAGAGTCACGAGTTGAGGAGCAGATCACCCGCATCGGTGACGGAATTTTAGCTGCTTTTAACGAAGTGGGTATGTGGGCGGTAGAACTGTTTTTATCGACGAGTGGTGAAGTACTGGTAAATGAAATCGCTCCGCGTGTGCACAACAGCGGGCATCAGACCATCGAAGGGAATCAAACCTCTCAATTCGCACAATTTGTGCGCCTGGCGCTGGGGCACCCTTGCGGCTCGACCCAGCAAATTCAGCCAGCGGTTACGATGAACCTGCTCGGGCCAGAAGAAAAGTCTGGACCATATTGCTACGAGGGATTAGAAACCATTCTGCGTATCGAGGGCGTATTCCCGCATTTCTACGGAAAAGCTACTAGTAAACCTTTCCGAAAGTTAGGCCATGTTACCGCAGTTGCCGAGTCGCTAATCGAGTGTTGGCAAAAACTGGAATCGGTAGAACAAGACCTGCGCATTGTGGTACAATAGAAGCAGTTTTCTAAAAGCAGATGCTGAACGACGTCGCTATAATCATGGGTTCACAGAGCGATTTGAAAGTGATGCAGGCTGCGCAGGAGTTTTTGCAAGAGCAGGATGTATCGCACGAGATCACGGTTGTTTCTGCTCATCGCACGCCAGAACGGATGGTGGCTTTTGCCAAATCCGCTAAGGAGAGAGGGGTTCAGGTAATCATCGCCGGAGCAGGCGGCGCCGCACACTTGCCGGGCATGGTGGCATCACTCACTCCTCTGCCTGTTATTGGCGTACCGATCAATTCGAGTAACTCTATCGAAGGAATCGACTCACTGCTTTCTATTGCACAAATGCCAAGTGGTATTCCCGTGGCAACGGTTGCCATTGATGCCGCTCAAAATGCTGCTATACTCGCCCTGCGTATTCTTGCTTTACAGAACGAAGAATATGCAATGAAACTGGATCAGTTTCAAGCATCACTAGACAAGAAGGTTGTAGCGCAGCTCGATTCGGATGAATTCTTCAGCAGCTTCGATTCAGGAGAGCGAACAGCAAATAGCAAATAGGAAAAACTTCATTACCCTGCCTACCGTACACTGTATTCTTGCCTGCTTGAGCTACTGGTCTTCGCGGACATATCCGATGCAAGAGACTTCGACCTTTGCGCCGCCAGGCAGTCCTGCAACGACCACAGTCTCTCTGGCGGGATAGTTCTCGGGAAAGAACTTAAAATACTCTTCGTTCATTGCCTCAAAATCATCTGCACTGGTAATATACACCGTTACTTTCAGTACGCGAGAAAGGTGTGAACCAGCGGCTTCTACGACGGACTTGAGGTTATACAGAGCGTTGCGGGCTTGCGGGTGAATACTGTCGGGCATACCACCATTAACCATATCGATACCGATTTGCCCGGCGACATAGAGCATATTGCGATGCACATTGCCTTGAGAATACGGTCCGACCGGTTTTGGCGCGAGTGGAGTGTTGATAAGTTGTTTCATGGCGTATAAATAAAGAGTGGCTTGATTCTACTGCTTTTAAAAAGAAGGAGCAACTCTTGCGAGTTGCTCCTTCGCTGTAAGGACAAACGTTTTAACGCTTATTACTTGGCAATCGATATCACTGATGCGAATTCTGCAGCATACTCACCAACATACCCTTGTCCGTAAGCAATACAGACCGGTTGATAGAAAAGCTGGTAGTTTTCTTCCGGTTCTTGAAAGTATCCGCAGAGCACGTCATACAGTTCGGCTTCGGTCACTTCTACTTCATCAGATTCCGCCATTTCATAGAACTCTAAGCGCTCTTCAAGAGTCAGTGCGCCCGGATGCTGCAGTTCGGCACTGCCATAGACAAATTCACCGGATTCAAGCAATGTAATAATTTCGTCTTTATTTAATAAAACGACATCACCCCATTTTTCCAGATTAGGGAAAAACGCATAGAGCTCGGTGAGTCGGTCATCGCTATTGATACGGGCATCGATCGATTCACTGATACCGATTGGAAAAGCTTCGTCTACGCCAAGGAGATCATGAGCCGATCCTTCTGCTGGGGTCACATCGAAACGAATGATCGGGAGCTCAAGTTCTGGAGCAAAGCGTACAACCTTCCCGCCATCTGAGGTATTGCCGTAATTGGCACTATATGGGAAGCGTAACAAGCCCATCTCGTACAATTTCCATTCTAATGCATATGCGGCATCTTCTTCTTTATTATCGAGGAGGATGTCTAAGGCAGGGATCTGAAAGGTGTTTTTGAAGAAATCATACATCATCAGAGTGTCTCCACTTGCCATATCAAAGGTCGCGTAGTCGCTCTTACTCATGCGTAAAGTCGTGCCTCCGATACCAAAAGCAGAAGTTATTTCCTTCACTTTTTCAAATACCGGCACTTCGGTGTCGCGATCGACAGCATACAGAGGAACAGTGTTGTACTCGACATCTGGGATCAGATCTGTGAAATCATCGGTGTATTCCCAATCGACTGTAAATTCTTGACGGTTCGGATATTGGCGTTGGTCATCGACACTCGGATTCGACAACACCGTTTCTTCCAATTCGGTAATCTGAGTCTCAGAAAGGTATGCCTTTTCACTTTCAATATCTCCAAAGAAGAGTCCTCCGATCAGATCTTGTTTGGCAACCGGTACATCTAATACCGGTATATCATCACGCTCGCCGATGGCGTCATACAGGTCGGCATCGTTGGGTGGAACCTGCTCGATTCCTGTTTTTGGAAATTGTGGAAGACCAGGTATATCGCTCGGAAACGGAGGTAGATCGATTGTCGCCTCTGGTGATACTGTGGCTTCGATTGTAGGCTCAGGAGTTATTGTCGGCGCTGGCGATTCATCTGCGGCCGCATGTTGAGATGGCGACGGTGTCGTTTGCACGATCGGTGTATCGACAGGGTTCGTCGTCGGGTTTTGCGTGCTGATGAGCATGATTACAATTCCGATGAGCAGGAAAATTCCAATGAGAAGACCAAATTTTTTCATGACAGAAGAAGAAAGAAGTGGGAGGAAGATTGATTAATTCACAAAACCGGTTTCAAAACCATCACGTTTTGCCTTGGCAGCATTGATGATCGTTGATTCGGGAGTCGCAAATGACGGCATATCACAGGCACCTGCTTCAGCATCAAAGAAGAGTTGAAAAATGTCTGCTGTTTCACCATCGATTTTCCAACCGAAGCGCTCAGCAATATCTGCTGGATTGGCGATACGCAAACCATAGAGGACTTCTTCATTCATCTGGGCTTCTAGCTCTTTCGTCAACATCAATGTTTCTTCAGCGTTTAAGGCGAGATAGCCAGCCAGATAATCGGCGTAATCTGGCGCGTCAGTAGCAGAAACACAACTCTGCGCGCTTTCATAGCCTGCTTCGATAGGTGCTTTTGTTTGGTAACGGTAGTAGATCGGGGATTTTTTTCCGGCGGCAAGGCTCCATCCATGCGGGCCATCGAATTTGACATCAGAGGTCATAATGCGAACATCCTTAAAATCAGGAGCAAGAGTAACAGCACCAGCATCGTGCAAGAGAATGGCGGGAGTTGAAAAACCGTGGGTATAGGTCATATACCAACTACAGTCGATAATAATATCGTGATGCTTTCCTCCATCAAGAAAATTCTTCTGCAACTCGGTACTCACCTGATTTTCGTCGAGAATACATTGATTTGTCTCTAGGCGCGATGTCCAGAGTAGGATAATATCGAGCAAGTCGTACTGCCAATTTGCTTCTGGGCGTGATGGTGGGAATATCTCATGGTAGATATTGCGCGTCGGAGACACACATTTTGGCGCTGTGCATTTGATCTCGTCTTTAAGAAGGTTGTCGAGATAATTTATACCGGCTTCACGTTCTGGCGAACCGAATGCTCCGGTCAACACATCGTGAATAGCCTTGGTAAGCTCTTGGATTTGGTTGGAATATAATCCTCCCGAATAGGCAGCAAGGATATTTTCGCCAGTAATCATCGGCAGTGAATTTTGCTGATCGAGGCCACGTTGGCCCAGGTAGAACTGCTTGATGAGCTCGATGGTGATTGCTTTCATCGTCAGCTGTTGTAGTTCATTCAGGCCTGCCTTTTTACTATCTTTTGTACCGGCATACCAGGTCTGGCCAAACTTCCCGATGGCAGTCGGTGAATCTTTTACCGGAACAAAGTTCTGATTCAGAATATCGTCAGAAAAACGAGTAGGATCGAGCACAACGACCTCTTGTAGACCACTACTCTCTTTATATCCTTGGCACAATGTTTTACAGCCTTCGGGTACCTTGTGTTTTGCGGCGACCTTTACCTTTGTCAGCGGCAGATGTGTGCCGATGAGATAATTTTGATTCGTTTTTGCACCCACTTGCTGATCCCACATCTTTCCGAGTTTAAAAAACGTGTCGAGTACTACTTCGTTGCCGACCGTGTCCCAAACCACACGAGAGTTAACGGGGATTGAAAAGAGTCCGTTTTCATCAGCCTGACCTCCGCTTAAACACACAGAATGCGCTGGTTTCGCAATTGGTCCATCGCCTTTTGGAGAGGTAAACATAAAGAACTGCACCTGAGCAAACGGATCGGCAGTGCCGACGATTTTAAAGGTCTTCCCCTCTTCAAGCGTCAGCTCCTGACGCGGACTGCTGATGATTGCGCGTTGCCAGACAGAACCATCTGTTCCACGGATCATATAGACGTTGTTCCAGTCGACATCGTTAGGAACTTCCGATACAATATTGGTTGCGCAATTCGTGGCGGCAGCCGGTGTATCGGGCATGCCCTCGGGCGCTGCTGGCTGAGCCAATGCTATCGGTAGAAGCAAGAGCATCGCGCCGGTAAAGAAGGTTGTTATGATTCCAGAAGTGATTTTCATGGGTCGAAAAAAAGAGGGTTCATATCTCAAGTGAGGGCTTACTGTAGGATGCCCGCCTCAAAGCCATCGCGAGCTGACGGAACATTTGGTGAAAAGGGGAGATCTGTGTTTTCATCTGCACAGCCTTTCACTTTGACTTCAAAGAAGAGGCCGAGAATATTTAGCTTCTCATTGTTGCCTTCCCACACGAAGCGCTCAGCAATATCTTGCGGATCAGCCAAGCTGAGGCTGACATAATCATCGGCTGCGACATCTTTGGTTTCTTTATTCAGTTCGCTGGCAAGCACTGCTGCTTCGGCAGAACGTAAGTCATACACGCTCGCCACAGCATCGACTGCTTTATCAAGGTTCGCTTTTTTTGTGCAAAGATTCCCTACTCGGCTTTTCGAGAAGTCATCGGTAAACTCATAGCGATAGTTAATCGGATTCTTCTCGCCAGCAGCAAGCTGCCAACCTTCTCCGCTAGTGAAAGCGACATCAGCTTCGACGATCCGTGCATCGACGAATTTTGGCTCTAAGAAGACTGCTTCGGGTTTATTGATCAGAATCTGCGGAGTGAGTCCGCCGACATATGCATATTGGCAAATATAATCCGCATCGATGCTGATCTGCCCATCAGTTTTAATGCTTTCCTGAAAGTTAGGATCATCAAGTGCCAGGCATTCGTTTTTTTCTAGCCCACCTGTCCAGAAGTCGATCATATCAAGCAGGTCTTGCGGCCAGGTTTCATTGCTACTGGTTCTGATCGGGAATATTTCGCGACCTAAGGGTGGAGCCGCTGGCAACAGCCAATCGTCGAACTCGTTGTAGACTTCTTCAGAGCTTTTTCCAGGTGGAGGGGCGGGTGCGCCACCGGCAGGTCCTTTGCCGTTACTGTTCTTTTTCTTTTTTCCACCGTCTTTGTTTCCTCCACTTTTTGGCTTCTTCGCCGCTTTTTGGTTACTCGATTTTGGTTTTGGTTGTGCTTTCGGGCGTTGTTGGCCGGTAGGGGGCGCTGCCCCGGCACCACCAGGTCTTTGTACCTGCTGAGCCAAATTTACCGTTTCACCGTTCTCATCATAGATAATGTAGGGTACCTCACTTGGTGCATTTGGCACATTTGGTAGATTTTCTGCAGAAGGGAGTTTTGCGAGTAGATTTGATGGAGCCTCATTATCGGTATCGATGTTCGTCAAAGGCGGATTGATGGCAGGCGGATTGACGGGGAAACCATTGGCAGGCGGATTGACGGGGAAACCATTGGCAGGTGTAGGTGTCGGTACGCCCAATCCAGTCTTTAAATCGATGGTACCATGGAATCTATCTCCGGTCATGATCGTACGGATCATTTGCAGTAGCCGTTTCACATCACGCGAGGCGTTTCCTTGTCCATTCGCTGCCTCACGGATTGATTCTGGATCGAGCGGAACAATACCCGGAGGCACGTTGCCGGCAAACTCGTTCCCCTGAATCGCACGTTTTAAACGCTCCATTGCAAGCGATTTCATGGCAACCCCTGCAAGCATCTCTTGATCGCGATTATTGTCTCCTGTAGAGCCGGCATAAAACGTATGTTCACCTGGAGCTCGGGCAACAACGGCTCTTTTTCCACCGAGTTCATCAAAATTTGCTCCCAGTAGTTTGGGGTCAAGCGTTGCCGGATCCATGCTCACACCTTCAATCATATTGCTCGAGTCACATAGCAGTGGGCAATTTTTCGGATCACCGATAGCTTCTACTATTGGCCGCGAAGGATAGGAGTGCGTTCCGATAAAAAAGTTTTGTCCCTCGACCAGATCTTGTGTTGTTTCCCAACCGTCTTCCATCTTATAAAATGCATCGACGACAACTTCGGTGCCAAGCAGACTCCACAGTAAGCGCGAATTGAATTCAAAATCGAATTTGCCTTCTTTGTCTGCTTTACCGATATTGAAACAGGTGGCCAGGTCTGGTTTGCGTAAACCGCCTGCGCCATTGTCTTGTGGAGCAAAAATATACAGTTGAACATCGGCGTAAGAGTTAGCCGTCCCCTGTATTACGGTATTACTGGCATCATCTAACATAAGTCGATGATGATCGCGCAGAGGCGCGCGTTGCCAGGCACCGCCGTTTTCATCACGGATGATGTAAATCTCAGACCAGTCTTGTGCCGTGGGCAAGCTCGCTGCAATATCGACCGGACAGTTAAGATTGGTCTTAGGGGCATCATTTTGCGAAAAAGATGCGCTCGGAGCGAATACCAAAGCACACGCAACAAGGAAAAGAGGGGCAAGTTTTTTCATATTGGTTTTAAAATCTAATTCTATTATATCATGTTCAGAATCAGAATGAAAGATTTTTGTAGAAATACTTTCTTGTCTTGTTGCATGACAGAAACCAAAAAGTCTGGAAAAATGGAGGGCGTTTATAGCGACGATAAAAACGAAAGACCCCGACATCATCCGGCAAGGTAATCGACTTCTGGGCATGGAAGCAAATATTGGACAAAAAGAGATTGCACAGCATATTGATACGCTGCGTACAGTGATCGCTTTTCATCAACAGCGATACTACTCTGAAGATAACCCGATCATTAGCGATGCTGAGTTTGACCGCTTGTTCGAGCTGCTGAAAACATGGGAAGAATTATGCCCCGAAATGGTCACGCCCGACTCCCCCACTCGCCGTGCCGGTGTGCTGATTCAGTCAGAACTTACAAAAGTAAAACACGATATTCCGATGCTCTCACTCGATAACGCTTATTCTGGCGATGAACTCTTAGAATTTGAAACGCGCTGCCATAACATTCTCAAAAAAGAAGACCTGAGCGCGCCACTAGAGTATTTTGTCGAACTTAAGTTCGACGGCTTAGGGGTTTCACTTATCTATGAAAATGACTATTTTGTGCGTGGCGCCACACGTGGCAATGGTGAGATCGGCGAAGACATCACCGAAAATCTGAAGACGATGCAAAGCGTTCCACTCAATTCGCCGTTCAGTAAGCTAGGCTGTAAACGTGCCGAAGTACGCGGTGAGGTACTGATGAATAAGACGGATTTTCAGAGGCTCAATCAATATCGCGCCGAGAACGGCGAGGCCGAATTTGCCAATCCGCGCAATGCCGCCAGTGGCTCACTCCGTCAGCTCGATACGCACATTACCGCCAAGCGGCGATTGACGTTTTATGCCTTCGAAGTCTTTTTAGATGGCAAAAAACTGCCACTTGAAACGCAATCTAATGGCGAAAAAGTACTGCAAGAGCTGGGGTTTATCACGTCGCCGTTTACCAGTGTTTGCCCCTCCATCGGCCAAGTGACGACAATTGCAGAAAGGATGGAAGCAAAACGCCACGATTTTGCCTTTGAAACCGATGGCCTAGTGGTAAAAGTGCAGCACTTCCGTACGCAAAACCTACTGGGGAAGACCGGTCACCATCCACGCTGGGCGATCGCTTACAAGTTTCCGGCTGTGCAGGTCGAAACCACGATCACCGGTATTACCTTTCAGGTCGGGCGCACTGGTGTAGTTACTCCGGTAGCGGAACTGACGCCAAAGAAATTGGAAGGCGTAACGGTGGCGCGCGCCACACTGCATAATTTTGATGAAGTAGAGAAGAAAGATTTTCGTATTGGCGATGTCGCTTTGCTCGAGCGAGCAGGAGATGTGATTCCGCACCTTATCCATCCGATTTTGGATAAACGAACGGGAAAAGAGCAGTCGATCGAGATACCGAAACATTGTCCGATTTGCAAATCCGATCTGCTCAAAAACGAAGGCGAAGTGGCATTGCGCTGCATAAACCCAAATTGCCCGGCACAAGTCGCCGGGCGCATCGCTTATTTTACGAGCAAGGCGGGGCTCGATATCGCCCATCTCGGGCCCGAGCGCATTCAGCAGTTTTTAGATGCCGGGCTCATTAGCGGCATGGTCGACCTCTATCATATTAAGAAGCAACAACTTTTGGCGCTACCATCATTTAAAGAAAAAGCCGCGCAAAACGTTGTGGATGCATTAGAGGATTCTAAGCGCCAGCCTTTATGGAGATTGATCACCGCTCTCGGTATTCCACTTGTTGGGCCGCGCACCGCCAAAGTGCTTGCCAAGCATTTTGGAAATCTATGGAAGATAGCCGATGCAAACACGGAAGACCTAGAAACGATTTACGATATTGGCCCGCAGGTAGCGGAGTCTATCGGCAATTTTTTCGGGAAGACGGAAGTCCGCAACACGCTGAAAAAACTCGAAGCCGCGGGGCTCAATTTTTCCGCCGAAGCACAAACGACCGTGCGGTCTGATTTTACCGATAAAAGGGTCGTACTCACCGGTTCGCTGCAGCAACTCACTCGCGATGATGCGAAAGCCCTGCTCGAAACCTTAGGAGCCGAAGTCGTCAGTTCGGTAAGTAAAAATACCGATTTTGTGATTTGCGGCGAAAGCGCAGGTAGCAAGCTCGATAAAGCCAAAGAGCTCGGTATATCGATATTGGATGAAGCCGACTTTTTAAACAAGATTCCTGCAAAACTGCGCCCGCAAGGCGGAAATCTTGATTCTGCGGCACAATTGGTGCAGACTTTATTCTAAGCAAATCATTATTTATGGCGAAGAAAAACCCCGCAGCAAAACCACCACAGACCAGTATTCTTGCTTGGCTGAAAAACGAGGTGTTTTTAATCGCTGCGATTGTCGTGCTTTCTGCCGGTACGCATTTTTACTCCTTTAACTTTCCCAATCAGATCGTCTTCGACGAACTGCATTTTGCCAACTTCATCACCAATCACTTAGCCGGCACGTATTATTTCGATATCCATCCCCCGCTTGCCAAGATCATCCTTGCTGAATCGGCAAATTTATTTGGGCTCGCGCCAGATCTGGGTTTTGAGTACGAGAAGATCGGCAAAGAATACAGTCACCCCGAGTTCTATCAGTTTATCCGCTTGATTGTCACTTTTTTTGGCTTCCTGCTTCCGCTTTGCCTTTATTTTTTAGCACGCGAACTGTTTCACGATAAATGGATCGCCTTTATCGCCGGATTTCTCGCCGTTTTCGAAAACGCCCTCTTGGTACACTCACGTTATATTTTAACGGATATCTTTTTGCTGACCTTTGGCCTGCTTGGTCTTGCTTTTTTACTGATGCATTTGCGGCGGAGTACAGAAAAACGGAAGCATTCCTGGTGGCCACTGATTCTATCTGGACTCTTTCTCGGCGGTGCGCTTTCGGTCAAGTGGACGGGGCTTGTCTTCCCCGGGCTTGCCGGGCTGATTGTGCTCTACTATTTCTTCCGCAGTTTTGACGTATCCCGCTTTTGCATTCGTGCCGGAGTGTTATTAGCAACAGTTGCCATGGTCTACATTGCATCATTCGCATGGCATCTCAATAGCCTCGATAAATCCGGCCCCGGCGATGCCTTTATGACCCCCGAGTTCCGCGCGACCTTAACCGGAACGGCAGAAGCAAACAATCCGAGCGTAGAACCAAAGACCTTTTGGCCGAAATTTACTGAATTGAATAAACAGATGTACACCTCAAACAAGGGAATAACATCAGAGCATGCCTATGGTTCAAAATGGTACAGCTGGCCGTTTATGAGCCGCACAGTGTATTATTGGAACGAACGTGTAAATGCGGATGACGCCGAAAATCTTGACGAACACCGTATCTACCTGCTCGGAAACCCCGCCATTTGGTGGGTGGGCGCGCTGATCATGTTCTTTCTTACTTTTCATGTACTGGCGTATTTGTATGTCGGCAAAACGGTAGAATATCTGATTCCGCTTGCCATTATCCTGATTGGCTTTTGGGCAAACCTACTGCCGTATGCTCCCATCGACCGCGTCAGCTTTGTGTATCATTACTTTCCTTCGCTTTTGTTTGTAATGATCGCCATCGCCTATGTCTTCCGCCGCCTGCTTTGGAAAGATGAACTCAGGTATATTACAGTTTTTTACCTCGCAATCGTCATGCTGACCTACGCTTATTTTAGCCCACTCACCTATGGCGTGGCATTATCGCCAGAAGCTTTCGACGCTCGCATGTGGTTACCAGGTTGGCGATAACTACAAATCTCACAGACAGTACAAAAAAAGACCTACAAACAGAATTGGGGATTAAAGCCGATGGTTGGTTCGGTAATGGCACCGTCAGCCGCTTGGTCGAATCACTTCCTGTTCAACATGGGGTGGTAGATCCGCATGCAGAATTTGAATCCTTTGCCGACCGCGTCGAGCAAACAGCCGGGTTGGAAATCGCTGAGCACCTGCGCGCTTTTTACTACGACCTCAACGCAGACATCCGCGAGGTACCACCCATGACTCATATCCACGAAGCCGGTACCCCAGATTTTATCAAAGACAGGCAGGGGGTCATCCACTTTAGCGAAGCGCAGAGTATTATTGACATCTACCAAGAAGTCCCGTTCCTCAATGGCGGGCATATCAACCGCATCTACCATTATCTTGATGATCCTGCAGCAACGAGCATCCTCGTTCCCGAAGAAAAGGAGATTGTTCCGGTCGAGAAGCTCCCGGGTGACTTCCCATTCTACCTCAGCAACGATCGCGAGCGCCTGTTTGATGTCGAAGGCAATATCGCAGAGCGATCCTGGAACCGCAGTTATCTTTTTCGCAAGGGAGACTATCGCGGAAGAAGGTTCTTCGTAACCGCTGACAACGCTGTACACGAAGACCGCGACCCCATTGAATCAGCCTGAGCGCATACCAGGCGAAATACTCACAAACTGATTACCGTCTGCGGTTGTAAGTACCCGTGGCAAATCTGGGCAAACCCACACCATTGGTTTTCGAAAAACACACTCACTTGTTCTGCTGCTTCTGATTCAATCGATACTTGGCGGCCATGGAGAAAATCTTTGTATTGTTTGGCGTCCAGAGTAACTGCCGAAAAAGGAAAATCTGCAGCACGTAATGAAAATATGTGTTTGGCATTGATTTCATCTGGCGACACTGCGCCGTCGATGGCAAACCGCCCCACCGATTCGCGCCGTAACGCAGTGCAAATCGCTGTGGTTCCAAATGCAACTCCCAAATCGCGCGCCAAGCTGCGTACGTAAAAACCCGATCCGACCGTGATGCGGATGTCGGCATACGGCCGATCGACAAAATCACCGGAATCACAGATGCCAAACTCCAATACTTCTGCTTGATGCAGAGAAACTGATTTCGGTCGTAGCTCCACGATTTCATTGTTACGTGCATGTTTATATGCCGCTTTTCCATTCACTTTTACGGCGGAATATTGCGGGGGAATCTGCTCCGTTTCGCCAAGCAATGACTTGAGTTCAGCAGAAAGCTCGCCGCCCGAAAAATCGGGAATGAATCGAGTGAGCGAGATTTTACCGTCGATATCGAGCGTGTCAGAATCCACGCCAAAGACGATTGTGGTGCGATACGTCTTTTCTGCTTTTAAGAGAGATGATAATGCTTTGGTCGCATTGCCGACAGCCAAGAGCAGAATGCCACTCGCAAACGGGTCAAGCGTACCGGCATGGCCGATTTTCTTGGTATTCAATCGTTTTCGTACAATGCGGATCACATCGAAACTGGTGATGCCCACCGGCTTATCGATGATAAGGAGGCCAGCGGACTGCTTCAAACAGAAGCTCCCCAGACCACCTCTTGCCTCAAGCGGGGGAAGCTCCGCGCTTTTTTCCCCATCCAGTTTTTCGTTCGCCGTTTGTGGTTCGCCATCCTGATTGCCGCTCCCTGATGGCGAATTGCTAATTGCCATCCTCTACTCCGCAAAAGTATTGAGTACAGATTGAATTACTGCTTTATCATTCCATTTCAGCTCATTGCCACCAAAGTTACGCGATTCAAGATGCCCCATGCCCGAAACGAGGACGATATCTCCCGGAGCTGCCATTTGTAACGCGGTTTCAATGGCGGTTTGGCGATCAGCGATCTCCCTGACGATTTTACCCGATTCCCCTTCTGTGCCCAATTCGTACTGCACTCCGTCAAGTATTAGCTCGCGAATCTCGGCAGGATCTTCAAAATACGGTTCGTCGTCGGTGATGATGATGACATCCGCATGTTTCGCCGCCTGACGGCCCAGTTCTTGGCGTACACTGGTATCAGGATGATTTCCCGCGCAGCCAAAAACGATGATCACGCGCTTGTCATCCACCATTTGCCGAGCTGAAAGAAGTAGTTTTTTGAGCGCACCAGGAGTAACCGCAAAGTCGACGAAGATCGAAAAATCCTGCCCACTTTCTATTTCTTCCATCCGCCCAGGAATACCGCCAAAATGCGCGAGCGATTTACTGGATTCAGCAAGCGAGATTTTAAGTTGCAACGCTGCAAGCATTGCCGCCATTGCATTTTCGATGTTGAAGGCGCCAAACATCGGCAAAAACAACTTACCGACACTCTTGCCCTTGTCGTCCTGCAGCAGACAGCCAACTCCGTTCTCACGCTGGGCGATCTCGTTGCCCTTGAGAAATGCTTCTGCAGCTGCCCGCGTCGAGTAGGTAAACACCCGCCGCCCGAGCTGCTCGATCTCGGGTAGCCAACTGTGGCCGAATTCATCATCGATATTGATCACTGCCGCCCCAGTGTGTTTGAGGAGTTTCGTAAAGAGCATTTTTTTGGTTTTGCTATAATCCTCCATCGTTTTGTGGTAGTCGAGATGTTCTGGAGAAATATTGGTAAATACCGCCACATCAAAGCGAATGCCAAAGATACGTTTTTGCGCGATCGCGTGCGACGACACTTCAAGCACGACGTATTCTATCCCTTCTTTCGTCGCCTGCCTCAAGAGTTGTTGCAAGCGCCAAGGGCTTGGTGTAGTGCGCTTGTCGTCGGCAATCTCGTTGTCGCCCAAAAACGTATGCGCCGTAGAGACCGAACAGACTTTTTTTCCCTCGGCGCGCAAAATATGAGCGAGCATTTCGGTCGTCGTCGTTTTGCCATCAGTTCCGGTTACTCCAAGCACGGTGAGTTGCTTCGCCGGAAAACCATAATAAACTGCGGCCAAAGCGGCAGCAAGCGCAGAATACCAACGGCGCACAAAACTGTTTTCCGGAAGGATTCGTCGCAAGTAGCCCAGCATACACAAGGAAAAATCAGTCTTTCATCGCGTTCAGTCGCAGTAGGACATCCGCCAAACGGTCGGCATATCCCCATTCGTTGTCATACCATAGCATAAGCTGCACATATTTTCCCTGCAACACTTTTGTCAGCGGCGCATCGACAATACTACTGCGAATATCGGTGCGAAAGTCCATCGAAACCAATTCACCGTCAGAAACCCCGATAATCTTGGTAAATTCCGGTTTCGCGGCCTGATCGCGGAAGAATTGATTCAACTCGTCAGCGGTCGTGGATTTTTGCAGCACGAGGCGCACATCGCAGATCGAAACCGTGGGTGTCGGCACACGAAAGGCCAATCCGTCGATGCGGCCATCAAGCGCAGGAATAATCTGTGCCAACGCTTTGATCGAGCCAGTAGTAGTGGGAATAACGTTCTCTACCGCACTGCGCGCGCGACGCAGGTCACGACCAGAATTATCGAGCAGGTTTTGGGAATTGGTGAAACTGTGGATCGAAGTGACAAAAGCATTTTCGATGCCGAAATGTTCAGAGAGCATCTTCAGGGGCGGAGCCACGCAGTTGGTCGTACAGCTAGCATTACTCATCACAGGGATATCAGGCGAGATTCCCGCTTCGTTGACTCCAAAGACAAAGGTCGGTGTATCGTCTTTCATCGGGGCAGAGACAAGCACGCTCTTTACCGATCCTCCCAGGTGTTTGGTAGCCAGTTCGCCTGTCTTCGCGTTACCAGTCGATTCGAGCACAATATCAACATCATAGTCACTCCAGGGGACTTCTTCTGGATTTTTCACAGAAAGACTAGCGACTTTTTTTCCGTCGATGATAAAAGAGTCTGCCTCAGCAGTGATCACATTCGCAATGGCACCATGCAATGAATCGTATTTTAAGAGATGCGCGCGCATTTGCGCGCTGGCGCGCGAGTTGACGGCAACCACCTCGATATCGGGATTATCGAGCAGAATGCGGTGGATATTGCGGCCGATACGACCGTATCCATTGATACCAAGGCGTATCATGGGCAGAAGAAAAGAATGCAAAGATTGTTTCTCAATCGTGAAAATTAGGCAATTGATTTTTTTCATCAAAATAATATGGCATCAACATCGCAAAAACATTGGATTTTTTTTCGATTTTATCGTTGACAATTATATATTTGTTTGCAAATATGGGTAACCGAGACGGGTCATCAGGAAAAAAGGTAATGCCATAGTGTTATTTTCCCTATTCCTGACAAGACGCCCATTCCGGTTACTCTTTCCAAAGTCTGATGCCTACAACCACTCAAAAATCCACTCTGAATCTCGAAGAAGTGGTATGGGAGCTTCTCATGGTACTTTCCGATAAAGAACGAGCCGTCATTGTTAAAAGATTTTCACTCGATAATAAACCACGCCAGACATTAGAAAGCATCGGACGCAGTTTTTCGGTCACCCGCGAACGCATTCGCCAGATCGAAGCCACCGCCCTCAAAAAATTGCAACGCAATGCCGGTAATTCTCGTATTCGCAAGATCAGCCAAGAAATCGATATTATACTTGCTGAACGTGGTGGTATTTGCCGCGAAAAAGAAATCATCACCGACATCCTCGCTCGATTACACGGCCCCAGCTCACCGATCAACGGCCACATCGTATTGCTCGCCCTCTCGATTACAAACGGTGTTGTGCGTTCCGATTCACCGAAAGCTTTTCACCGCTTTTGGTATAAAAAGGATATGACGAGCGCCGCAGAGATCAAAAAAATCGCCAAGACCGCCTACCAGATCACCAACAAGAAAGGAGATGTCGTCAATGCTCCTGAACTGGTCGAAAAGACAGCGATGCAGTTAGAAATGGCTCCAACCGAATATGAGAAGATCATGTCAATCATCGAATCTGATATGCGCTTCCGCAAAGTCAACCAAAACCAATACGGCCTGCAGGAATGGCGTCATATCAATCCGAAGAGTATCCACGACAAAGCGCTCATTGTAATGCGCAAAGAGAAGAAGCCGATGCACTTTATCGAAATCGCCAACAGTATCTCTGAAACCGGCTTCGATAATCGTCCGGTCACTGTACAAGCCGTTCATAACGATCTTATCCGCTACCCAGAATTTGTTCTTGTCGGTCGCGGCATGTACGCGCTGCGCGAATGGGGGTACGACCCAGGAACTGTTGCAGATGTCATTGCTTCGATTTTGAAAGACGAAGGCCCACTCACCAAAAAAGAGATCATCAAGCGCGTACAAGACCAGCGTGATGTAAAAATCGGAACGATTTCCCTTAACCTGCAAAAAGAGGAAGCCTTTATGCGTGTTGGTCGTGCTGTTTACGATTTCGACGAGAGCAAGTGGAACCCGAAACAAAGTGGTCGTGGCCGCAAAAAGAAAGCTATGCTCGAAGCACAAGAAGGGAAAAAGTAATATCTATGTTGAAGCAACATATTTTTCGTGCCTACGACATCCGCGGTATCGCTGGGAATGATTTTGATGAAGTTGGCGCTAAGCTCATTGGGCAGGCGTATGTCACGTATTTGATCGAGCATGACGGTGTTAATTCGCCGCGCATCTGCGTAGGACGTGATGGCCGAGTAAGTAGCGAGGCCATGCAAAAAGCCTTTATCGAAGGTGCCATTCTCGCCGGTGCAGAAGTGACAGATATCGGTATGAGTACGTCTCCCCTTCTCTTCTTCTCGATCTGTCATGGGAATTTCGATGGCGGAGTAAATGTGACCGCGAGCCATAATCCTCGAGAATACAATGGTTTTAAACTGCAGCGCCACGACGCGCATGCCATTTGCGGTGACGAAATCCAAAGTGTTTGGCAGCTTACTCAAAGCGGTAAACTAAAAACAAGTGAGGGAAAATTGAAACTACAGGATTTTACCGAGGAATATTTTCGCAAGGTAGCGTCACTCGTAGAGATTAGTGGGCAACCGCATATCGTCATCGATGCCGGCAATGGCATTCCCGGCAAATTCGCGCCGATGCTTTTTAAGCGGCTTGGATGCCAGGTAGACTGTTTGTATTGCGAAGTCGATGGCACCTTCCCCAACCACGATGCCGACCCCGAGGTAGAAGAAAATCTGGCGGATTTGAAAAAGGCAGTAGTAGAAAAGGGCGCACATTTAGGCATCGCTTTCGATGGTGATGGCGACCGTGTGGGTTTTGTCGATAAAGACGGCAATTCCTATTCGGCAGATTTGATTTTACTGATTCTTTCTCGCGATCTGCTCAGTCGCCATGCCGGCGCGAAAATCGTTATCGACCTGAAGGCGACGCAAATACTATTCGACGAAATCGAAAGATTAGGAGGAGAAGGCATAATGGTACAGACCGGGCACAGTTTTGTGGAGGAGAAAATGCAGCAGCTCGGCTCACTCTTGGGTGGAGAAGTAAGCGGGCATTTGTTCTTTGGTGAAAACTACTACGGTTTTGATGATGCTTTTGTCGCCGCCGCAAAGGTGATTGAGATTCTTCAGCAATCTGGCAAAGAACTGCCAGAGCATTTTGTCGGCTTACCAAAAGTCTACAACACTCCTGAGATCAAAGTCCCCTGCCCGGAAGAATCGAAATTTGAAGTGGTGCAACGCTTAACGGATTATTTTGTCGAGCAATACGGCAAAGAACACTGTCTTACTATTGATGGGGTGCGCATCGACTTTGGCGACGGTGCCTGGGGCATTCTGCGCGCAAGTAACACCTCACCAAAACTCACATTGCGCTTCGAAGCGCGCACTCCGGAAAAGCTAGAAGAGATTAAAAGTATTGTGATGGATAAACTGGACAGTGAACCAGAGATTCAGTTGTAACACAAGCAGTCAAGTGTACAGAGTACAGAAAACAGCAATCACTTAACTTGCGTCACCCCTGCCAAAGGTGTGGTTTCGATTGGGGAAGCAGAGGTCTCACTTTCTTTGAAATCAGTAGAGATAAAATTGATGACTAACTAGACTCCTGTTTCCCCTCCGATGCCCCACCTACAACAGGAATGACGCAGATTTTATACCCCCCAAGGGTATATTATCATTGTAAATAAGCCACACTTATATCCTTAGGGGTAGATGAAACCTTATAGACTGGAATCTTTTGCACCAAAGAGGTATCCCGCAATTGCGCCAAGGATTCCCATGGCGGCGGTGATCGAATTGCTGTCATGCAGTGCCAACACTGTTGCAAACGTCGCAACAAGAATAATGCCGATGACCCGCAGGTTATTAGGGCCAAAACCCTTCTTTTCGGATCGGCTCATCAATACGAACGCGCCGACAAGCGCGAGTAAGCCGAATGCCGAAATGATTCCTAAGGGGATGATTGGTGTCATGAGTACGATAAAAATCAAATCCATACTATCACGCCTCGGTTTTTCTGTGTACTGTCATCTTGCAGACTTGTATACTTGGCCTATGAAAGAACTCGACATCGCTAAACACGCTGCCAAGACCGCGGGAGAACTGCTATTAAAACACTTTAGTACAGAGTTAGAAGTAGAATACAAAAGCGACAAAGACCTCGTGACATTGGCAGACACAGAGGCACAAAACGAAATCATCCGTATCATCAAGGCAGAATTCCCAGATGACGACTTTTTTGCCGAAGAGTCTGAACATCATGAATATTCTGCCGGGCGCCAATGGGTAATCGACCCGCTTGATGGCACAATAAACTTCTCGCGCGGCATTCCCCTTTTTGGGGTTTCTATTGCTTTCGTGGATAATGGGGAGCGCAGGTGTGGTGTTATCTACCTTCCGTTTTATGATGAGATGTACAGCGCTAAAAAAGGCGGCGGTGCGTTTTTAAATGATAAGCCAATCAGTGTGGCATCGACCGAAGTCGCGGCAAAATCCATTATCGCTGTAAATGATTTTAATATCGGCCCCCATAACAAGGTGCGCAACATCAACCTGCTCAAGCGCAACATGATCGAACGCACGCATGCCAAGTGCATGCGCATGAAAAATCTTGGCTCGGCCTCTGTCGAGCTTGCCTACGTTGCCTCAGGGAAATTTGATGCCTATCTCGTCTTATTTACTTACTATTGGGACATCGCGGCAGGAACACTGATTGTGGAAGAAGCCGGTGGAAAGGTAACGGATTATGAAGGCAAAGCAATCGGCTTTGACCCTAAATGCATTGTGATTTCGAATGGAAAAGTGCACGGGGAATACCTGAATGCGATCAACAAAGAAAACAACAGTCTGCAAGCGCGTTTTGAGTCACTAATCAAGGTTTGACAGAGAATATTGAAGCCCATAAATATTGCTTGACGGAGTAAAAATATATTATACATAAAATTCCATTGTATTTTGCCGAATAGATACCATTTTTCGCTTGCTGAAGTAATTCTTAGCATTTGACTAAATTGTATTAATCTTTACAATGCAATATCAGGAAATGCAAGTTCATACCTCGTAATTCCGTACATCTCCCTTACAAATCTGCCAACGAATGATTTTTTACGACAAGACCCAGCGGAGAAAAATATATTTTCGTCTGGCTACTAGTTTTGTCATCGGTGGGTTTTTGGGGGGATTCGCATATTTGGCATATTCACTATATTTTCACACCTCTACGCGAGACTTTGAAGATGCCGCCAAAACCTACTACGAGCAATACTTCAACAACCCCGCTAATGAGAAAAAGTTGGTTTTAAGTTTTGACGATGGGCCGCACCCAGAGTACACACGCCAGGTAATGGAAATTTTGGAAAAACATGATGCTCCCGCGGTGTTTTTTCTGCTTGGTAAAAATGCTCTTAGTTACCGCGACGTCGTTCAAGAAATGGATGAAAAAGGGTTTACCATTGGAAACCATAGTTTTAGCCATGCTTATGAGATCCACTATTCGCCCAAGCGCCTGCAACTTGAACTTACCGCGACAGAACGAATCATCATGGATATCACTGGCAAGCCCACGATCTACTACCGACCGCCATTTCTTTTGGATATCGGGAGTGATCCTACGCTAAACCCTGAGGCCGAGTATCCCGATGCCCTTTGGTGGGCACTGAAAAATGGCTTTATCCCTGTGGGGGCAGATGTCGACTCGAAGGATTACCTCGCCGACTCAGTCGATGAAGTTGTGGAAAATGTTAAAAATTCGGCGAACAAAGGGCACTTTTTGCTGCTACATGATGGCTATGGCCTAGCCGCCGAAAATACTGTCGCTTCGCTTGAAAGGATCATTATTGAATTACGGGCTGAAGGCTATGAATTTGTTGACATCGATCAATTTTTCAATACCGATACCACTCTCGCATTACAACATGAACTGCGGGCAGCAAGTACCGATCAATCTTCTGCAGGGCGCGTATCGGAACTGCAACAATTGTTAGATGACGATCTCAACACCGCTATTCGTATTACTGGAGAATTCGACCCATCGACCTTGCTCGCCGTTTCGCGCTGGGAACAAGAAAACGGTGTGAAGCTTGAGCACGGTTTTTCTCTGGGGAGCCGCGATGCAAATACCGGCGGAGAAGTATCACGCCTGCAAGCATTTCTGCGTAATAATGGTGCGGAATATTTACGCATTTCCGGTTATTTTGATCGGTCGACCGAAAAAGCTCTGAGTCGCTGGCAAAAGCAGCGGGGGCTATCAGAGCAGGAGTATGGGTTTGCCGGAGCGGCAACGCGCGCTGAAATAAAAAAAATCACACAGACCCCAACCCTGAGTGATTCGATCTCAGATATTGGAACTCAGTCTGAATCGATACTGGTAAGCTTACGCCAAAAAATCGAACTTCTGTACATCAACATGCTCGGGTCGTGGTCACTCACCCTGACCTCATTGATGGGTATTGTAATGATCATCGTAATTACACGAACACTGATTCTGTTCACCTTGTTTCTCTTCTCACTTTTCGTGAAAGCACGAATCGAAAAACCGTGGAATAAAAAAGTCTGTGTCATTATTCCTGCCTACAACGAGGAATCAAACATCGCCGCGACCGTGATGAGCGTCTTTCACAACCGCTACGAGAACAAAGAGATTTTGGTGGTGAACGATGGCTCAAAAGACAACACGGCTGTCGAAGTCGAAAAATTGGTGGAACGGTATCCTGAGAAGATCCGTCTGATCAATATCCCGAATGGTGGCAAAGCGAACGCACTCAATGTCGGTATCGAACAATCTGATGCCGAAGTAGTGATTACAATGGATGGCGACACCGTTTTTGCGTGTGATACCATCGAGCACTTGGTCAAGCATTTTAACGATAAACGAGTCGGTGTGGTGGCAGGGAAAGTCTGTGTGGCGGATAGTCATCGTATTTTGGGCGCCTTTCAGAGTGCTGAGTATATTGTCGGTCAAAATATCGAAAAACGCGGTTTGGCAACAGTCAATGGTATCCATGTCGTGCCCGGACCCATTGGCGCTTGGCGCAGATCGAGCATGCTTCAATGCAAAGGGTATAGTAAAGAGACCTTGGTAGAAGATCAGGATATGTCGTTTGCCATACAAACATTGGGGCAAAAAATCATTTACGAACCGCTCGCACGCAGTTTTACTGAAACCCCGGGTGGTATTCGCGATTTTGTGAAACAGCGTTTTCGCTGGGTGTTTGGCACCTTGCAGTGTCTTTGGAAATACAAGCGCTACACCTTTAGCCTGCGCCGCCCGTCACTCGGCTTTGTCATCATCCCAAACAATGTACTTGCTAACTTTCTGATTCCACTCAGTTCGCCAATCATCGATTTGTATGGGCTGTATGCGATCATCTTTGGCTCATCGAGCCAAGTCGTACAGATGTATCTCTTTTTTGTGCTCTTTGATTTTCTTTATTGTTCCATTGCTTTTTACTTTGAAAAGAGCAACAAGCGCCTGCTTTTCTACATTCCTCTCCAGCGCTTGTTCTACCGTTTTATTATGTACTACATCATTATCAAGAGTGTGATCAAAGCCATCGAAGGCACCGGCACACTGTGGAACAAGGTGAAACGTACCGGTCTCACCGGGGAATATTATCATCAGTCTATCAGCGGGGCTTCGCCTACCAGTTGACTTCCGACGTGGTGACGGTTTGCGTCCATGGCCCGGGTGGAACATCTTTGTCTGCGGTAAAACGCCAGTTGACGACTTGGTTACCGTTCATTTGAAGACAGTCACTCAAGGCAGGTGAAAGATCAATGCCGGCCCCCACTCCAAATTCATTTGTTGGTTCCCCATCACCAAACACATAGTCAAAGTCATCCTCTTGATAAGGGCCTACGTCTTGCCATTGGCCATAACAGACGTTACCATTCAATTCGACCTCGACCCAAGCATTTTTAATGACCGTCTTGAGATGCTTTTTTTCCTCAAACCAAGGAATCAATTCGGCAGAAGCTTTGCGGTTGCCATTGAGGTCGAGATCATTATAGGGCAAGGCAAAATAAAACACATTCTCTAACGGAACAAACTCGCAGGGGCGAAAGCCACAGCGATCGTTAGGATTGTCGTAGCCGCCAAATCGTTCTGCCCACTCTACATCCCAGGCACTCATGGTGTTGGTAATAAAACCATTGTCAGGTGTTGCTGCTTCACCCGCCCAAAACACAGTCGCTAATGCCGATTTATAATCGGCATCCTGAATATTGGTACTTAATGGGCTTGAATTCGGTGAAGGCACAATCGAATTTTGTGGAGTGGGTATCGGACTTGTATCATCACGCAATCTGTATATGAGCAGAGCCATATCACCACGCTTGAGGCGATAGTCTGGATTTTCAGGAATATTCTCGAGCAAGCCAATTTGGTTGGCTGTGAGCATATATGGTGCATACCAGACGCCAGATACTTCCGTCATCAGCGGAACATCAAAACTTTCGAGTACGATTTTCAGTGATTGTGAAAGCAAGACTAAATCGTCGCCACCATACATGCCATTGGTGTAGCCATTTATTACGCCCTCGCGCTTGGCAACGCATAAATAGGGTTCTGCCCAATGGCCATCTGTAACATCAGGAAATGAGTATACAGAGATATCACAAAAGCGGATCACTGATTCTGGGTAAACACTCTCAATGATGATCTTTAGAAAATCATATCGGTTGATATGGCTAATGGGACGAAAGGTTCCATCGGCATAGCCTTGAACGATTGCTTCAGATTCGAGATAGGCCACGGCATCGGCGTATTTTGAATTTTGCGCTACGTCAGTAAATACGGCATGCGCAGATACACCGACGAAGAGAGCGAGCATTAGCAATGGGATTAAAAATATTTTTTTCAAATGGGATAAAGAATATATTTATAAATTATATGCAAGAGGAGAAATTTCATTTCGAAAAGCCGACGCAGAGCTTACTCCGCAGCGGCCTTTTTTACAAATCAAAAGCTGATTATTGTTTAATGCCTTCTTCAAGGGTGACGACATCAACATTGGTAGCGGCGACATAATCGACGATCTGCTGAAAGAGCGCTGGTGAATTACCATATTGCGAACCGGTATCATCGACTTGATGAAAGGTCAGCACCAACCAACGGTCTTGCGCAATCGCGGTATCGACCCAACTTTTCACGTCAGCGAACGTTGTGGTATTTTGTATCTCTTGTTCGAGAAGGACATAGTTGTCGGTAGCAGAGGTATTGTAGCCGCGGTTTACCGTGCGTGCTCCGATATAACCAGCATCTTTTACCGCCTGAATAATACTGGCGTTGAATTCACCATACGGATAAACAAACGTTTCGACGGGGGTAATACCGATATCGATAAGTGCCTGTTTAGAATCGTTCACTTCACTAAGCATCGCTTGCGTAGAGAGTTGCGGAAGGTGCGGGTGCGTGCGGGTATGCGAACCGATTTCGTGCCCGTTATTATGCATTTCGGTAATCATTGTCGGATTCATGTATTTCGTCACATCGATCTGGTTTGGGTTTGTTGTGGTCGGTGCCGAAGCCATGGTATCGGTAATGATGTAGAATGACCCTTTCATATTGGCGTTTTCCAAAATAGGATAGACTGTTTTGTAGTGCGAGTTCCAGCCATCATCAAAAGTGAATGTGACCAACCCCCTAGCAGCTGGATTTTCTGTACCATCTTCTCTTGTCAGGCTGACATCGTCGATTGTAAGAGAACCGACTCCAGGAAGGACATGGAAGACGGTGGCAGATACCACACCAGCAGGAGGCATGAATGATGCCGAAGCCTCACGCCATGTCGATGGCGAAGCCACCACTGTAGATAAGTATTGATACTGAAAGCCCCCACTCGACAAGGTGTATTGTACCGTCAGCTCGGTATCTATGGTTGATCGGTAAAAATCGGAGTACGTATACGTCTGTCCCGCTGTAACCGGGACTTCATCGAAATACCACTTCGCATCACCATCGCGGTAGGAAGTCATTTCAACCTTGGCACCCTTACCGCCAGTGTGTGCCATAGCAGGATATGTGAAAATCGTCGTATTGTTTCCAAAACCACCTTGACTCCAGTTAATTGGTGAGCTGCTCCCTGATTCAAAAGAAGGGTTCCTGATCAGGTTAGCGCCGGGAGTTGATGTGGGTGCAGGAGAAGCCGACGGTGTCGGTGTAGCTGTCGGAGTAGTGCTCGGTGATGGTGTTGGTGTCGTGGCTCCGGAAGTCACACTCACATCGTCGATCGTAAGAATACCATTAGAGGACAAGAGATGATACATGCGTACTGACGCTGCTCCGGCAGGAACAGTAAAGCTGACTTCCGCTTTTGCCCATTCAGTAGGGCTAGGTGCAATTGTGCTGACATATTCGTAGCGGAAGGAGCCGTTCAACATGATATACTCGAGAGTAAGGTCAGTCGACACAGATGCTTTGTAATAATCGGTATAAGTATAGTTTTGGCCAACAGAAACTGGAATATGCTCAAATCCCCATTTGGCATCACCATCTGTATAGTTTGTGATAATGACTTCTACCGCCTTGTTGCCAGTGCGACCGGCGACCGGGTATCTGACCGACCCATTATTATTGCCGTAACCGGCATCTACCCACGCATCTGGAGATGCCATTCCATCTTCTAAAGAAGGGTTTTGCACAAGGTTCCCGCCCGTTGGCGTAGCCGAGGGAGTAGGTGTTCCGGTCGGAGTGGGAGTTAAAGTGGGTGTAGGAGCCGGAGTAACGGTTATACTAGGAGATGGCGTAGGTGTCAGGCTTGGGCTTGGGGTGAAAGAAGGAGATGGACTTGGAATCGCTGTTGCAGTAGGAGTGGCAGTCGTACTTGGTGTTGCTGTGGGGGTCGGCTCACTTCCTCCTGATGTATTGGTAAGGGTTGAAGCCGTAATATTCAGGTTACAACGAGAATCACCGTTGTGCAGAATGACAAGCGAATCGACTCCACTTGGAATAGTAAAATCAACGGTAAAGTCAATAGCTGGATTTGTGCGAGAGAAGTGGTCGAGCACTTCCGTGATACGGTTTCCGTTGGTGTAGAAAAAATAGAGCCCGATAAAACTGGTGGCATCGCAACTAAATGTTTCGGTAAAGGTGTATGCTTCACCGCCCTGAACCGCAATCTTTGCAGAACGCCATCGAGTCGACGTGACGGGAGTCATAACATTGGAAATCACTGTCTCGTCAGCAGCAAGGGCATGAGGAAGTGAAAACACAAGAGAAGTTGCAAGAAAAATCGATCCCACAGCGGCGGCCGTGGTCTTAGAAAACAGAGGTGTGCGGTGAGTCATGAAAAAATGCTGAAAAAGTCTGATATTCATTTTACGGAGAAAAAACTTGCAGTCAATGATTGAAGAGAAAATCGGATGGACAAAATGTAAACTTGCTCTCACAAAAAAACTGCACGCGAATCAATCACACATTAGTATAGTGGCTAATTTTTGGCTGAACATCAATCACGGATTCCGGCAAGTTAATATGTGCCGGAATCCGAAAGGAATGTCAGCGCCTAATCCCGTCTCCCAAGGTCACGACATCAACATTTGCTGTCGCGACATAATCGATGATCTGTTGCAGCAGCTCGGGTGTATTTCCATATTGTGAGCCACTATTATCAATCTGGTGGAAGGTGAGTACCAGCCACTGGTCGTTCGCTACGGCAGTATCGATCCAACCTTGTACTTCGGCAAATGTAGTCGTGCTTTGAATCTCTTGCTCGAAAAGTACGAATGGATCAGTAGCAGCTGTGTTGTATCCGCGATTAACGGTACGGGCACCAATGTAGCCGGCATCCTTAACAGACCGAATTACGTTGGCGTTGTAGGCTCCAAATGGATATATAAAGGTTTCGACAGGATTGATACCAATATCGATCAATGCTTGTTTAGAATCAAAAACCTGGCTTCGCAAATCGGCAGCAGAAAGTGTTGTTAAGTCTGGATGAGTACGGGTGTGTGAACCTATTTCGTGACCACGGCGAAAGAGCTCGGTAATATAAGTGGGATTCATATACTGGCTTACATCGATCTGGCTCGGATTGGCATAAGTAGGAGCTGTTGCCATGGTGTCAGTGATGATGCCAAACGAACCTCGCATGCCAGATGCTTCTAACATGGGTGCAGCAGTAACATAGTGCGAATTCCAACCATCGTCGAAGGTAAAGGTTACAAGCCCTTTCGAGAGGGGTGAGCCCCCTCCGCTGTCCTCGCCAGTGACACTGACGTCATCTACAGTAAGTGAACCGGTGCTGATCAGCGAATGAAAAATAGACATACCGACTGCACCGGCAGGAGGAACAATAACACCGGAAGCCTGCGCCCAAGTAGTAGGCGAAGCAGGTACATCGGCAATATATGCGAATTGGAATGTGTCGTCGCTCATGGTGAATTGAGCAGTCAGGGTCGTTAGCACGTCAGATTTGTAATAATTAGAGTACGTGTATGTCGTGCCTTCTGTTACAGAAACGTCATCAAAGAACCACTTTGCATCGCCATCGGTATAAGTGGTGATTTCGACTTTCGCGCCCTTTGCACCAGTACGGCCCTCAGCAGGATACGTGAACGTACGATCATTCGTGCCAAAGCCTCCCTGGCCCCAGTTAGTGGGGGATGTACTGCCGGTTTCGAAAGAAGGATTTTTGACGAGGTTATCGGTGGCAGGAGGTGTGGGAGCCGGTGAATCAGTAGGGGTAGGATTGACTGTAGGTGCAGGAGTTGGAGTTGGTTCTGGATTTATATCATCAGTCGATACTCTCACGTCATCGAGAGTGAGAGAGCCAGCGCTCGTGAGGGAGTGGAAAATGGACATACCGACTGCACCGGCAGGGGGAACGATGGTCGCTGTCGCCTGCTTCCAGTTTGCTGATACCGGAACAACACTCAAAAAAGCGTACTGAAACGTGTTATCAGACATAGTGAACTGGGCAGTGAGCATCGATTCGACATCAGATTTATAGAAATCGGAGTATTCGTACGTCTTTCCTCCGGTGACCGCGACATCGTCGAAATACCATTTGGCATCGCCATCGGTATACGTGGTGATTTCGACTTTCGCGCCCTTTGCACCAGTACGGCCCTCAGCAGGATACGTGAACGTACGATCATTCGTGCCAAAGCCTCCCTGGCCCCAGTTAGTGGGGGATGTACTGCCGGTTTCGAAAGAAGGATTTTTGACGAGGTTATCGGTGGCAGGAGGTGTGGGAGCCGGTGAATCAGTAGGGGTAGGACGAGGGTTAATGGTAGGGAAAGGAGTAACGGAAGGACGAGGGTTAATGGTAGGGAAAGGAGTAACGGAAGGACGAGGGTTAATGGTA
>CAZLFD010000010.1:32926-37845 GCA_964558715.1 uncultured Candidatus Peribacteria bacterium
GGGAAAGGAGTAACGGAAGGACGAGGTTTGATGGTAGGGTTAAATCCGGAAAATCTAGGAAAGAAAAATGATGAACCAAAAGCGTCGGCAGAGATGGCATCATTCGAAGCAGGATCTGAGGTGGCAGTGAAGGCAGTAGAATCTCTCGTTTGGTTGTTAATATAAAATGTATAGAGAATCGACTCGCCCATATTTCCAGCAGCATCGGTAGCCCGTGCATACACCGAATGACTTCCGTTATCGATACTTGCCGTATCAATATCGAAGACGAACGGTGCCGCTGAATCATTGCTAAAAACCTCATCATCGACAAAAAGGGTTACTTGCTCTACACCGACATTATCAGAGGCATACGCAGTGATTTGCTCGATACCCGAAAGGGTTCCGCGTGGTATTGCCAGGTTTACCGTCGGTTTTTTGGAATCTGACCCAGCAGCGCTGTCGCTCACACGAGTCAATGATGAAGAAGAAACGTTCAGTTTACATTTCGATTTTCCTTGATGAAAGATGTAAAACTTATCGGCATGCGCCGGTGCAGTGAATTCTGTTACAATCGATTCATAGCCGCTCGTTTTGCCGGGTTGCACCTGCTTGATGTTTGTTTTTCTTCCGTTGATATAAAACTGTACATAGATATTACTCGTGTCATTACAAATAAAAGTCTCACGAAACACATATTTGTCGCCCGGCTCCGTGGCAAATTTATGTGATCGAAATGTATTATTTTTTATCTTCGACATAAAATTGTCGATGGTTCCTGTGAACTCGGTTTTTCCAGCAGCATGAGCATTTGGCAGAGAAACAGCAAACGTTCCGCATAAGAAGATGGCGGCAAGGGAGGTTGAAAAGATTTTTTTCAACAAAGCTGTATGAAGATATGGCATAATATATAAAATATAATGACTGGATTTTACTAATTATTATTTTATAGTCAAACTTTTGTAATAGACAAAGTGTGCCAATCTGGTGCATATAAAACTGCTTTGATAATAGCGTTAAGCACGCTTACTCAATTTTATGTGAATGATTATTTATTTCTGTTCGCGTACCCATATTTCTCACGGCGGCAAAGTTTTTCGATATCAGAAGGTTCAGCGAGCAAAAGCTCGACAGCTACTTCTAAAAACACTCCGTTTTGCGAGCCTTTCGCTAATATAAAATCCCCTTCACGTACATGTTTAGCCAAATACTTCCCAGCTTCAACGGCAGTAGAAAAAAGGTGGAGCGGCTTACACGCAGCTACACCACGGGCAAAACCATCTGCGTGCCTTCCGACGAAAACTAGTTCATCGGCACAATCGGCTGCAAACGCCCCCAGTCGTTCGTGCTCTTGCAAGGCAAGGTCACCAAGTTCATTCATGGTTCCAAGCAGGGCGATACGGCGCTTTGACCATCGAATATCAGCCAGGGTCCGTAAGACTTCTCTTGTCGCCAAGGGCGATGAGTTGTACGAAAAATCCCACACTGTCGACTCATTTACCCCGGCAAACAACCTCCCCCGCCCCGGTGGCGGTTCAAACTGCTCGAGACGTGCACGGATTCTTTCAAGCGGGATACCAAGACGATTTCCTAAGATGATGCCCGGAGCAAAGACTTGTACCTGAAACTCTCCAAACACCGGTACATGATATGCTTCACCATCGACAAGAAAAGTGATCCCATTTTTGCCGGTACCCATGTAGGTGACGGTCACGTTTCCCGCTGCCTTGGGGGCGTAGATCAGCATCTGTTGATCGAGCGGACGCTCTGCTTCGTAAGCCGTAATGCTCTCCTTATCAAATCCGTTCAAGATTACTGTTTCGGCTTTTTTGACGAGCTTGAATTCTTCGGCACGGATCTCATCGATATCGCGGAATTGCTTGCCGCCCATATGCCCAATGGCAATCGGAGTCACAACCAGAATATCTGGTACGCAGATAGCAGTCAGCTCTGCCATATCGCCGGGTGCATCGATGCCGTATTCGAGCACCAGCACTTGTGGTGCCGGTAACCGCTTGCAATAGGCGCGCAATAGAATGCCAAACCAACTGAATGGTGACGAACCAGTCTGATGGATATTGAGGATCGAAAGGAGTAAGCCAATCGGCGTATTAAAATTTTTCTTACTCGTCTGCACGGTATAATCCCCATCGAGTATGTGTGCGATTGCCATGCGCGTTGAGGTCTTGCCGACCGAGCCAGTAACGCCGATAATGGTGTCGACTCGCTTCAGCACCGTTCTGGCACGGATGAATAGGAGGCCTTCGACAATGTGGCGAAAAAAAGATCTCATGTTTTGAGCTTCAAAAATTCCGGCAATGCTTCGTGAAAACTGCGGAGATACGGCAAATGCGAAACGAGTGATGAATCGCGCGGGCGTTCGGCTTTGCGCTTGAGCCCAGCGGCAGATATGGGAATGACCTCCGATTTGGAATTCATGAGTTTTACGACTACTTCCGCAACTTCAAAAGGAGAGGATCGTTCGACACCGACCAGATGATAAATACCACCATCAATCCCCTTTTCGACCAAATCGGTAAGCGCCACAGCGATATCTGGTGCATAAGTAAAGTTACCGTATTCGTCATCGATCGCTTCAATCGTATGGCCTTTCTTTGCTTCTAGGCGAAAGAATCCGACAAGATTGTTGCGACCTTCGCCAAACAGCCGGGCAGTGCGCAAAATCACAGAGTCTGGATACGCCGCCATTGCTTCAACTTCGCCCGCCTTTTTCGATTCGCCATACACATTCACCGGTTGCGGCTTATCGATTTCGGAATAACTGCCGCGTTCACCATCGAATACGAAATCCGTTGAAAAATGAAAAAAGGGAAGTTTCTGCTGCGCGCATTGCTGCGCCATTACCAGCGGCGCTGCGGCATTTACGGCAAAGACCACGGCTTTGTTTTGCAGCTCTTCTGCTGCATCGACATCCGAAAAAGCAGCGCAGTTGATGACAATATCAGGACTGAGTTCAGTAAACGCGCGCTCGATTTCATCAGGCTGAGTAATGTCGTAGTTAAAACTTGCCAACGGAATCGCCTCGAACCCTTCGTGCGCAGAGAACGCCTGAAACACTTCTGAACCGAGTAAACCCTGCGCGCCAAAGATGATGATCCGCTGCATAATGAAGATGATGGTTACAGCGCTATTTTTGCCTTTTTTGGCAGAATGTGCGAGTATTTTTTGCGAAACCTCTTTTTTTGGGTCACATGGGCAAAGTGCCGTTTCATATGCGTCCGATCGAGTTTGATGGCCTCAAGGCCACGCAAACCGAACCCATTTCGTTGACACGCGATATGGCCGGAAAAGTAACACTCAGCAGTAAGCATGTTGCCGTTAGCTTGAAAGAACTCTTTGAATATATTAAAAAGAAGAACTCGGATGAGATCCTGAAAAATCGTTCGCAAGAAGAGATCATTCTGCAGACCGATACAATCTTAGAACTCGTGCGCGCGGCCGATGCCGCCGATGCCAATGACCAGGTCTGGGTGATTCCGATGCTCGTTGGGTTCGCTGTTGGCGCACTTGGCGTGATCATCGCCGATAGCTCGGTTCCGTATCTGCTCTATGTTCCGATTATGATCGCTGCGGCGCTCGGCATTGGCGCGGGTTTTTACATGCGCATCTTTTACCAGAAAAACAAGAAGAAGATTCAAGAGCTCATCAAACAGCTCATCGATATGGAAGATGAGAAATGAGAGTTCTCCCCCTAAGATAGGGAGAGTTAGAGGGGGTTGAAAGAAGATATCTTTAGACCAATTGCCAGATGAGTACGCTTCGCCACTTATCACTGACGAATTTTCGCAATCACGCAAATTTTACAGCGGATTTTTCAAGGCAGGGTGCGATTATTACGGGGGCAAATGGAGCGGGGAAAACGAGTATTCTGGAAGCGATTTGCCTGCTGTCATCGCTGCGTTCTTTCCGTACCCGCAAAATGGATGAGGTGGTACTGAGTGGTGAGGATTTTTGTGAGGTAACAGCAAAAACGGAAGCAGAAGCGTTTACCTTACGTTGGCAATTTACGCCCCGCAAAAAGACGGTGTTACGCAGAAATGATGTTATTTTGAGTGCGCCGGAGCTACTCAAACGGAAGGGCTTTTTCGCTGTGCTGTTCTCTCCAGAGGAATTGCAACTGCCGTTTATGCCACCGCGCGATCGGCGTAAGTTTATGAACCGGCTGCTTTCTCCGCTGTTTCCTGCGCATCTGAGAGATTTACGGAAGTTGGAAAAAATCGTTGCCAGCCGCAATGCACTGCTTAAACGGATTTATGACGGTTTGGCAAAAAGAGAAGAGGTGGAATTTTACGATCAGGAATTGGCAACAGTATCAGAGCAAGTCACTGCCTTGCGACAGAAATTTTTCGCCGAATCACAAACGGCATTTGCAAAATTTTACCAGACGATTTCTGGCACCTCCGCCACACTCAGTATCGACTTTGCGCCAAGCATAACCGACGCACCGCTGGTAACGATTCAAAATGAATATGCGCACGATCTCGCACGCAAAGCGACCTCGCGCGGGGCGCATCACGATGACTTTCACTTTTTTCTCGATGGCGTGCCGCTCGAAAACTGTGGCTCGCGCGGCGAAGTGCGCAGTGCGATTTTGGCTCTTAAAATGGCAGAGCGCGATTTTGTGCACCAGACCACAGAAACCGAACCTGTGCTGTTATTGGATGATGTCTTCAGCGAACTCGATGCCGACCGCAGGCGGCATTTGATGGAGTTTATTTCGCAGCGACAATGCTTTATTACCACCACCGACACGCCGACCCGTGCGGTCAAACATATCGACCTGCCGGTAATGAGGCTTGACAAATTAGTAAATATTATGACAATATAATTTATGAACTATTCTATAATCGATGCCTAAAAATAATTGGGTCTAGACAACTTTAGAGAGGAAAATTTCTAAAATTCTTGAGTAGTATATC
>CAZLFD010000011.1:0-33289 GCA_964558715.1 uncultured Candidatus Peribacteria bacterium
TAAGGGCGGGGAAAGGGGGAAGGTGCCATTAATGTTTATTTGTGCAACAAGACCGTCTTTTGTTGTCAGTGTACATCGTCTTTGATTATCAATTTCACCAAGAGCGCTCGCGCAATATAGAGGCGGCAAATAGCTTCGTCGAACACAATCGATTGCGGGCCATCTATAACTTCGGCAGTTACTTCTTCGCCGCGATGTGCGGGCAGGCAGTGCATAAAAACCGCTGTTGGTTTAGCCTGTGCCATGATTTCAGGCGTTACCTGAAACGGTGGAAACACCTTGTGGCGCTGCACGCTTTCGGCTTCGCTGCCCATCGAGATCCAGGTATCGGTCACGACAATGTCGGCATCTTTCACCGCTTCCATTGGGTCAGCAACAAAGGTGTAATTTCCCAGTTGCTGCGTTATCTCGTCTGCTAATTCATAGCCGCTTGGCGCACTGGCGCGAAAAGGCATACCGACCAAGTCACACGCTTCGGCGAAGCTGGCGCACACATTATTTCCGTCGCCGATCCACGCGACGGCTAATCCTTCAAATCCGCCAAAGTGGTGGCGGATAGCAAGCAGATCGCAGATCGCCTGGGTAGGATGGTGCAGATCACACAGTGCGTTGATGACCGGAACCTTACTGATATTTGTCATCTCGATGATTGAGTCATGCGCAAAAACTCGGGCAACGATGGCATCGGCAAAACGCTCGATGTTGTGGATGATATCACTGATTGTCTCGCGGTCGCCGCCATCTTGCGAGAGAAAAATCTCTTGCGGGCCAAAAAACACCGGGTGCGCGCCTAAATCGGCAGCGGCGATTTCGAAGGCGGCGCGAGTTCTGAGCGACGGTTTTTCAAAGGTCATCGCGATATTTTTTCCATTTAAAAGCGGCTTAATGAAACCATTCCTTTCTTTTTCTTGCTGCAGTTTTTCCGCGAGATCTAATATATTGATCAGGTCTTGTGCAGACATGTCTTTTACCCGGGTGAGGTGTTTCATCAGCATTGAAAAGTGTAATGGCATTATCGCAAGTCGAGAACAAGATTAGCAAGCAGCAAGAAGTAAATAGTGAGTAGGGCAGACCTGTGTGCCTGCTCATCCACGGAATATCGGCAAGCATATTCCTCCTTTTCTAAAAACGTCATTTGGAGCAACTTGCAAAGTTGCTCCTTGATCAGTGCTGTTTGGTTGTTAATCGCTTAAAATAGTATGGTTTTGTGGTGTTTTGTACGATTTTGAATGAAGCTAAGTGAGATCGAATGATTTTGTATGAAATTATTATGAATAAAAAAATAGTTCAGAACAAATTGTAGATATGATTATCCAAAATCCTAAAATATACGCAACAAGGAATCAACATATAACGGCTTTATCATCTGGTTTTTTGCGCATCAAACTGGTAGAATCTCATGAATAAATGTGCCCGCCTTGAAAAATCCAAAAAACACAAAATCATCGTCGTTTCAGTTTTGGCAGCGGATTGTCTCTGTGGTTTGCAGTATTGCGCTTCTGGCACCACTGGCGGTCGACTATCGCCCAAGCTCGGCAGCTGCGGCAGAAGACGAACATGATTTAGTGGTGGTGCTCGTAAATCAGGATTTATTTGCAGAAAACCCGGATGACGAGAATTCTGTAACCGGTAAGATCTACCGCTACGCGCAAGATGTGCAGGCGGCAATGCCGCGCACTCATACCCTGGTACTTCCTGTTTCGGAAGATGAGTCTCCGGGTGATATTTTTTCGGTGCTCGAGAAACTCTACCTTGAAGGGCGTGCGCGTGGGCAAGAGCTGTTCCGCTTGAGCGGTGTGGTCTTAGTCGGCGATGTGCCTCTTCCGATTATCCGCACGGGTTCGAGCGATGCGCTGTCGATGTTTCCGTATACCGATTTCGAGTCTCCCGCATTCCGCTGGAATAACGATACCGAAGTATTCGAGGCGAGTGGTAGCAGCCAGATGCAGGCAGAAATCTTTCATGGAGTTATCCGCGCCCCAGCAGAAGCTTCGAAAACCGAGGCAGAATGGCTGAAGCAGTATTTCGACAAGAATCACGCATTCCACAGTGGCGAAGCCGAAGTGGCCGACCAGACACTCTTTTTTGCGGATATGATCGGCGAATTTGCTGGGCTTCATCCGTTACTACTGAAGATGTACGAAGCCGCCGAAAGTATCTTTGCAAGTGACATCGCACACTACCGATTCAACTTTTCACTGTACGAAGACGCGCGGGCACTCTTTGCTCTGTTCACCGAGCAAGATGTCGACTTGAGCTCGTTCCCGAGTGCCCGAGAAAATTTACACAAAGGCGAAGGGTTCGATGACAAGTTTCCCTATCCCGACTCATTGATGCATCAGTATATCCGCCAGTATCTGCCGCATTTTGTGAAAGTCGCAGCGAGTTATTACAGCATCGCTGATCCACTGATCAAGGGGAGTGGGCGTTGGATGATCGACCGGGGAAATGTCGGCACTTTGCCGATGTTTATGAGTGCGATGGATGTTCTCAGCAAAGAAACACTGCGCGAATTGGAAGCCGAGATCCACGCAGGTATCTTTGAGTTTGTCGATACACAAGTACAGATACCGGTCGAGATGCTCACGGATGTAAATCTCGACTTGAGTTACATGACCTTCTGGGAGCCGCATCGCCGCATGTATGAGACCGAGAAGAATAAAAACCTACTCAATGGTGTCTGGTTGGGCGAGGTCGACCAGACCCAGCAATGCTCCCTCGAGCGGGGTGAAGTGCCTGAGAATCCACGTGAGATCGGCGACAATCGCCAACTTGCGTCGATGAATAATCTCTGGAACCGTTTTAACGAGCTTATCCGCAAGGGCAAGGCGCGCGACTGCGACCGGTGGGGAGGGTGCTGTATCATCAACTCCAACAAGCCCCAGTCGTGTAAGCCACATAAGGCAAAAAAACCGGTATACGAACCGAAGGGTGGGAAATTACGCCCCGACCTTATGCAGCCTCAGTTCCGTCAGTGCATCCGTATCGGCGACCGGATAAGCTCTCCTTCCAGCTACTATGGGCTTTATGATCAGGTATCGTACAAGGTCGCCACCAAAGAAGCCTCTTCCGCGATGCACCACAACGAGCCGCGACCGGAGACTATCGCTGCAGCCATCGAAGAGACACTCAGCGGAGCGATACCTGCCACCGAGAACCACTCCATCACGTACCAAGGTCCGGGCGGCGACCTCATCCGTTTGCCACTGCCAGACCTCACCAATCCGCAAAAACTGCTTGTAGAAGGGGGATACGAGAGCTTTCTCGACGCTGTTCTTGACCAGTACGAGCAGGTGGAAAAACGGGCACGTGTCTTGAACTACCGGAGCAATCTCATGAGCTACGTCGGGTACTTGAAATCGCAACCCCGTGAGCTCAGATTGTCACCGACCGCGCAGAACCTCAATCCACGTACTCCCATCGATGAGACCACGACGACTGTCGATATGAGCGTATTTCCGGTGCCCGAACGTCAGGGTTATGTCGGGGAATGGTGGGATGTAGAACCCTACGAGGGTCGGCCGTATCTGAACTATCAGATCGAAGAGGTATGGCTGCTAGCCGATGCACGCTTGCAGGCGGAATACCCCGCCGCCGAGACGATGGACGACCGTTGGATCGCCTACCTTGACAATGCTACCGAAGAGTTGCGTGCAGAGGTAGAGCAGCTCTTTACCGACATCATCGATCCGACCACCTATGACGATGTCGTCATCAAACGTCTGATCCGGCGAGCTACCACCGATACGAATGACAGGTATGTGCCGGCACAATATGAAACAATCGCCAAACTTTCGCGTGACGATATCATCTCTTTCCGCGAATTCATGGAACAGGGTGGAGGAGAACTACTTACCTGGTCGCGGCCGGAATCGATTTGGGAATGTCAGAAGTCGCCGCGCGGAGAATACTTCTGCCTACCGAATTATACGCTCGATCTTCCCCCGTTGCATCCGCCTACCATCACGTTCCCGGTACGGGCTGATTTTTCGGAACAGTTTGCCAGCATGCTTGCCAGCGACCTCATGGAAGCCTACAACCCAGAAGCACTCCGCGAGTTCGCTGACTGGCGACAATACAACCCCGATGAAAAACATATTCGTGCACTTGAGTTGTTTTGGGGAAAAGACACGCCTGCATATTTGAAAGGCCGGAGTAACGGCTATGAATTTAGTGCCATGCGTGCTTACGGGAATAGTGAAGAGTTATGGTGGGGTGGTGATGAAAAGTTCTACCTTCGCGGTGATGACACCGAGTGGGATTTGGCAATACCCGAACTCCCCACGCTTGACGAGGAAGATCCGGCGCCCGAAGAGGATGAATGCGCCACCAATGGATTTGAAGAAGGTGTGCCGATTACCGAATGGTTGCCGGCGATGCAATGCTGGTTAGATGATACGCTCAGTAAGCCCATCTCGATCGAGTTCGAGCCTATCTGCAGTTTTACCGGAATCCTTGGTGACAGCGATTACGATATTTACAGCGATGCTTGGCACGCCGGTCCGCCGCAAGTACAGAACGGAGCGCGCATCAATATTTCAGGTTCTTCTGGTGATTATCTGCTTGCCGGCGAGCACGCCCAGGCGATCATCCGCTTTGAGCAGCCCGATGGCTCTTTAGTGACTGGCGGCGTTACGTTCACCGCTCGCCCGATCGGCGACCTGGAGATCACCGGTGATTCCTCATTTTCTTCGCCAGATGGTGGTTACGTGGATACCACATTTAGCGGTGAATTTGCGCTACCCGTAGCAGTGACCGGTAATGGCCGGGCCGGGTTGCGGGTTTCGGCAGAAGGCTTTCGCGATGCTCAGCTGATGTTTGCTTTCGTAGGTGATGGAAACCTGCTGATCGAGAATACTGCGAGCGGATCTGTCGACCCTGCCGTAAAATCATTTCGGGTGAGTGTGCTGAACGAGAATGGCGTTAAGCTTTCGGGCTATGAAGGGCGCGCTGTGGCCCAGATTTCAGATCCGACGGCGGCCGAACTTCTCAATAAAAATGTCCCGATTGTCGATGGCAGTGGTGAAGTCTCACTGCGTTTACTGGGTGAATCTTCGGTCATTCTCACTGTAACCCTTGCGGGATTCGGACCAGGGCAGATTTTTGTGACGGGAAATACGAGTAAACAGATTCCAGTGCAAACGCAAAAACTAGCATTTCGAGATCCGCCTGATGTCATTGGAGCCGGTATCGAAGACGAACTCGAAGTATACGCGCTTGATGCTCAGGGGCTAGAGATTCCCCTTACGTCGGTGGTGACACTCACGGCGACTGAAAAAACTGCCGACAAGGTCGAGATAGAACGCATCAGCGGAAGAAAGTTTGCCATTACTGCCGGCAATCGTACGGGCACTGTGCGATTGATCGCCGAGGCTGATGGGTTTCAACCGGCGCGACTGAGCCTGCCGATCGCCTTTAAAATCACAAAAGAAGATCTTCGTCAGATCAACCCCCAAACTATGGCAGTAAGCCTGCTCGGCTCGAATTTTGCTGATTTTGGGCGTACTGCCGACCCGATCGCCAATGCCCTATTGTTTACCGAGTATCCGCAAGCCGTACTTTCGGCCATTAATCCTGATGTTATGGGTGAACCTCGCCTTAGTGTCTTTAATAATGGGGCATTGGCCTTTTTTGAACGCGGCCTAGAGGCGAATATTGCCTCATACGCGCCGCTTACCGTGCGTGTCTTTGATCGCTTTTATTCCGAACAAGTTGTTGAATATACGCTAAACTTCTCCGGTTCTCGTGCGATTGCTGCCGATTATAACAGCGAACAAGCCGAAGACCGCGATGGAATCTTTTTTCGCAATTACGATCGCGATGGCGATATCACCTCACGACGGGAAGGCGGTAATCTGATTATCAGCTACGAAGATGAAGATGTTTTGCGCGTGAATACAGGGATCAGTTTCACGATCCTCAATAACGATTTTTCACTAGAATTTGAGCCAGATACCGATGTTCCCGTGATTTCACTATTGCGGCATTCGAGCGCAGTGGGCGATTTTATTCTCTCGGGTGCGCAAATCATGCTGCTCGATGCCCCTTCCGGCGCAACTGAATTCTTTACGATTCCTGGCAATGTCGATGGTTCACAAGGTTTTTCGGTCGTAAGTGATGACATTTCGCGCCTTCTTCCGACTGGTGGAAGAGCATTTGAGCATGCCAGTGAGACGTTTGGCACAGGGTTTCATCTCGACGACAATTTCTCTCTGCAGTTCGCATCGGGAGTTCCCCTAGGAGAAGCCGCAATAAACGGTTTTGGCCCAAATGGTATTCTGTTGGGCGATCCCACTGTGGCGCTCGGCCTACCGACCGAAGCGGATGAAAACGGCGAGATGCTCCCCGAACTCTTTGCGGGTTTTGACCTTGGTGTTGGTAAAGAGATCATCCGCTCTCCTGATACGAGATTCGAATCCGCCATCACCTTTGATTACGACGGTAACGATTTGCCAGACATTCTCTTGACGACGAGCGAAAACCGTGCCCGCGTACTCAAAAACCTGGGTGATCTGCGCTTCCGCGATATGGGAGAGGTCATCGGTGATGCGCTTGGCCTTAACACGCCGGCCCGTATCGATGCAGCAGATGATGGCTACGATGATATCATCGGCATCAACGACAATCATGAACTAAATCTGTTTGTTAACGAGCAAGAGGTGATGACGCGCAACCGACAGGTGGAATACGCTTTGCCGATTGGCAGTTTTACGCATATTCAAACGACCGATTTCGATCTCGATGGCATCGATGATCTGCTCTTGCAGAATATTCGCGGTGAACTTTTTGTCTACTGGGGAAATCCTGACGGCTTTTCTATTGATGAGCGAACTCTATTGGGCGACTTTGGAACGCAAATCGAACCGGGAAATCTAGCGCAAGATAACACGCTTGTTTCGATTCCAAACATTCAGGAGCGCACCGCAAACTCCGTTCCACTCTATGTCATTGGCCCGGTCGGCGCCGAAGACGGCCTTACGACCATTGCTGATGTTTTGGTCGCCACGGGGAAAGATGATCATGAAGCCGTTCGCGATCCGACATTTGGAATGTTGGCGGGCTTACAGGAGGAGTTTCCTGAGGGTTTTGCCAAGCCGATTACAGACACGCGGCGTAGTGATTTGAAAGGGATTGCTTTGTTTGCTTCGACCGGCGAAGTCGCTAGGGGTTTGGCGGTCAGCCTGCGCCTAACAGATGAAAGCGGCGGTGCTGTCAATTTGGGTGATGTCGTGAAATTTACTCTGGCACTTGCCAACAATACAGGGCGTAATCTGCATTTCTCGCTGGCGCATGTCATCAATCCTGCTCTGGCAATCGATGAGACTTCATTTGATACTCCTGATACCTGGCCCGCTGATCGCGATGAACCGCAACTACAAATACTTTCTGGCGGCCAATTGCGCATTCTTGATCTGCGCCTGAATGCGGGTGAAAGCGCCCGCTTTGAATTCTTTTCAGAGATGACCGAGAAGCTGGATATCAAGCCGATCATCCGCGAAGACTTCTCGTTAGAAGATTTTCCGGCCGATGGTAAGCCTGATATTTCGGTGATCATTCCTGGTCTTAATGGCCAGTATCATTATTTTTCGGGGTCAAATAGAAATTTTATCGAGCACTTTGAATATTTTCCAGAAATTGATGCCGAAGAGATTTTTGGCAGCATGGTCGATACCGACAATGATGGCGTGCCTGACCAATATATGAGGGACACAAATGGTGACGGCGTTATAGATCTCGCCGATCAGATATTGGATGAGTTTTCTAACGATTCCGATGATGATGGTTTTCCGGATGCGTGGGACGAGATGAATGGCGTCTGGAACGAATTTCTCGGTGAAGACTGGGCGAATGCGCTAGAGCAGTTGCAAGATATCGGTGATGAGATCATGTCGTACACTGCATGCGATGGCGGGTGCCTCAATATTCCTATCAACTTCGCCTTTTTGGTTCCGGGAACGTTCAACCTCTTTGAAACGCTCATGGACAAATTGAGCGGAATCGGACAAGCCGCCACTGGTGCGAGCGAATCTTTTTCTGGCTTGGCCGGCACGAGCGGTTCGCTGGGTGCCATGAGTGATCAGTTTAGCGAGCTCACTGGTATGTTGGATGATAGCCTAGGGCAGCTACAAGAGGCGCTCGACGGTATTCAAGAGGCATTGGGCATTCCATCCGGTCCGATTACAGGTTGGCCTGTTTTCGGCGTATTGCCTTATTTTCCTTTTGTCTGCACTGGAGTCACTTGCTATCCTTCATCCACTTTTCGAATGTACGTTTCACCTACGCTTACTGGCGGCGTCGGTGTCGCATTTTGCGTTGGCGCAGGGGCACCGGTCGCAGGATTTTGTAAGGCGTTTGCACCATCGAAACTAAATATCAGCTTTATTTGCGATGAGCCGGCGAGTAAGCGTGGTGTGCTCGATGAAACCGATGCCAATGGCGGACAATGCTCTTTTCAAAGCCACAAGCCCGCGCGAGCGAAGGTGACCGAACGCGAGGGGGGCTTTCGTGGATTGCTGCAGATGCTCGAGAGTTCAGGTACGTATTCTATCAGCTACGATACCGGCATCAATCGCCGGGTGATGTCGTTTCCGTGGAACTGGATCTATGAACAGATCTCCGAATTCCAGGCGATGTTCTCGCTGCCGTCGATCACCGTCTATTATCCTGACCTCAGCAATGTCTCGACCGAGACATTCAAGAACCGGTTTGTCGAAGTGTTCGACGATATCGACGCTCGGGCGAGTGAAGTAAAAGATGGCCTGCTTAGCACCGGAGATGAGCTTACATCTGCAGTCTCAGATTTTTCTTCTGGTGCCGCGACCTTGCCGACCGATGTCCAGCAGATATTTGTTTCAGAAGGCGAAGCCTCTGGTGAAGAACGTGACTGGTATGGAGAGGCGCGCCAGGCTGCACATGAGGTGCAAGATTTCAAGCAAAGCATCGAGAGTAATATCGATAGTTTCGATGATCTCTACAATTCGATAACGAACCTGCCATTGGTCGAAATCGTGCCAACGGTCGTACATATCAAAGTGCCCTATCTCTCCCGGGCACAGATTCTGGCGATCATAGCAGACTTGCAAGAATGGAAAGAAGACGCGCAAATCGAACTCGACCGCGTGCGCGAAGACTGGACCAGTTGCCCAGCAGGAACCCCGTTAGCAGACTGCAGTGCGAGGAGGGCGATCCTTAGTCATGTTACGACGAATGTTGATACATTGATAGCGACGATTAATGGGAATATCAACGTGCTGAAGGATTATCTTGATCTGCCTGAATTGATCGGCAGCATCGATATGGCGGTCGCGCAATGGCTCAGTCAGATCATCTGTTTTCTTGATACAACGGTCTTTAGCCTGGTGCATTGGTATATGCTCAACAAACGGCGGCTCGAATTGTGGATAGAGCTCTACTTTTTCATGCAAGAGATCATAAATATGTGGGCGGTCATTAAAGATTTCTTCATCGATTACGAGAATTTCTGCCACGACTGCCGCGTTGACCGAGGTGGCTTGGTGCTCTCTGCCTTCAATATATTTATGGGGCTCATCCCTACGCCTCCGATCATCCGTTTTCCGCGTTTGCCCAATATCACCATCGACCTGACCAAGATCAAAGGAGGAATCACCATCCCACTTCCACGACCAGATATTCGTTTTGTGCCGATGATCTTTCCAAAGATTCCTCGCCTGAGCCTGCCCAACTCGCCGACATTTAGCATCGAGCTCCCCGGCATCCCAAAGATCCCAAATATCAGTATTGTGCCACCCGTGCCGCCATTTCCTCCGATTCCGGTCATCGAGCTGCCTGACCTACCACCACCTCCACGCATTCCCGACATCCCCGACTTTATTGGCGATTTTCTTTCGCTCGCGCAACCGTTCCTCTATATTTATTGTCTGTTTAAGAACGGCATCTTCCCGCATCCGGAAGCGAGCCTTAAAAGCGTGATCGAAGACCTGACGATGCGACCGGTGACTTCGATGTTCAACTTCGACTTTGCGGGGGCACTATTTGAGGATTTTGAAATCCCCTCGGTGAGCGCTATTAATGTCGAAATGTCGCTAAATCTCGATTTCTACGCCGGCGACTTTCTGGCGGATGCGATGTACGCTGCCTTTGCGCCTTGGAACAATGCCACGACTGACTTACGCCTACAGGCCGAAATTTTAAAACGCGAGATGTACGGTAATCTCCAAATACTCGAAAACAATGCTGAAGGCGGGAATATGCATCTCGATCTCTCGCAGGCAGACAATCCGTTTTCCGAATACTTTACCCATTTAGCCGCCGCCTTTGGCGATGACGCATCGTACCACCAGGCTGCCGATCTGCGCCGCAAATATGGTTCCCGTTCCGTGCGTTTGCCCGATCAGTTTCCCGCAGTGGCCGAACTAAAAGACCTGCGCCGCAATGTGGCTTTACTACAAGAACAGCTACTTGAAGAGCACAAAGTATTACTTGCCACTCGCGATGTAACCCGCTTAAAAGGCGAATTTGTCGCCGATAGTGCACTCGCCTCTGCTGTGTACGAAACATCGGTCTCGGGCGGTTTACCCGAACTCGAAAAGTTTTCTAGCCCTGAAGCCGAGGCGCCATCAAATCAAATCGAATCGTTCCTTGATACGCTGCAAAATAAAGCAGATCGCTTACTCCCCAACGATGTCGATGTCGTGCCGAACCTCATCGAGCAGATCAACGAACCGAATCAGGTGAGTGAATACCAGTTGCTTGCAAACGATGATGTGGTGCAGCAAGAGGGATATTTTGGACAATGCTCGATCAACGGTGAAGATCTGGCGGGGCGTTTGATCTACAACCAAGAGCTCGCACGCAGTATCAAGCAAACGCTTGTCAGTGATTTAGATGGCGATGGTGATGAAGAGATGCTGCTTATCACCCGTTCGAGTATCTACATGAAAGAAAACCACACCGAGCAGAACCAAACGCGCTACTTTGCTTCTGCCCCAGAAATCGGTTCGTTTGAAAACGAAATACCCACGCACGAAGCAGTAAAGAATATACGCGCTATTTCGCGTTCCGATGAGGTGACTGTGCGCTTTTCGCCAAAGTATGATGGTGCATTGCTGGGTATAGAGATTACGGCTCGCGAATTTCAAAATGGCTTTTATGGAGAAGAAGACGCAAGTGTAGAAAATGGTGCAGTACTAACAGCGCTTCTCGTGCCGACCCGCTTTATGCCCCAAGCCCAGACGTATACCAATTATCGCCCAAACAACACTTTTCAAATCGGCCCCTGGGAGTACAGCGGCACACTTTATGTCGAAGAATTCATACGCGAAAGCGTCGATCTGCCACTGCCACGTGATCGTTTCTGGCATATCCGTGTACGCGAAATCCGCGATGACGGGTTCTCGACCGCCTCCGAAATCGTATTTGCCGCGCCCGAGCAAAATATCGATCGCCAGGCGCCGATCATTCTTGGAACGCAACGGAGTAAGGCAGTGCTCTACGAAGATGTCGACCTTACAGTACCGATTTTCGATGAAAGTAATGCGTACGTTCACGAGTATTCGGCCGATGAGCTCAGGCCTGACGAACAAAATATTGCCAGCGTCATGCCGATCGACTTGTTTGAAACAGCGCCGCAAGCCGATAACCAAATGCAAAGTGTGAGTGATTCACTTAATTATCCCGATGATCTCTCTGCCGCAGATTTTGGCTTTGTGCCCGAGCCCAATATGACAATCGAGTGGGACCTGAATAACGACGGCATTATGGATACCACAGGCGAGGCGATCACTTTTCGCCCGAATCGACCCGGCGAATATACCATGACCATCCGCGCGACGGATGCAGCGGGTAATAGTTCAGAGACCGAAGTCGTGGTCGAAGTGACGATTCCTGAAATCTCGCTTGAAGCCGACGCCTTGCAAGATGCCACGGTTGCCGGAAAAATAGAACCCGGGTACGCGGGTATGCCGATTACGATTATACGCGAACGTGATGGTCGAACAAAAAATTTGCGCACAGAATCCGCTGCAGAAGATGGCCAATATCGAACCGAGCGCTTTGGCCGCTTCTTTGTTGATGATTTTTACTTAGCTTCTGGGGCGGCACTCGTAAATGAATCCGGTGATGCGCTCGCGACCATCGATGAACAGACCGGCAGAGTGCTGTTTCGAGACAAGAGCCTCTCTTTGGCAGCGACCAACGTCGGCGAAATCCGCGTAATAGAAGATGACTCAGGTAGAGTGCTGTTTTCGATGCAGCATGTGACTGACGGAAACGCCGATGTGCGCGTTCTTGCACAACCCCTCAGTGCCGATCAGATCCAAAATTTTCCGGAAGGAGTTTACCTCGCCGATGTAAATTCGACAGATGATATCCACGCCGGTTCGCTTCCGGGTAATGCACCCTCGTTTCCGGGTGGAGCGGTCGTCTACTCAGGAAACACGATCATTGCTGTCGTATCTGTACTCGGCGAAGTATTTTTGGCGGATGCGCGCTACGCGATACGGGTAAAGGCTTCTGAGTCACAAAATGAACCGGTGATCCTGCAAGTGACCGATGTAGATGGTACGGCACGGTTTGAATTACTGATTCGTAGCTCTGGCGACCGGCTTTATTTGACGAAAGCGTCGAATACCAACGATATTTTGATGCGCAATCCCCGCAGTGAAATAACCCTCCCGAATACATCTGTCACACCCGATAAGCCTTTTTCAGATGTTCCGTCGAGCCATCCGGCATTTGCCGCTATCGAACAATTACGGAACAAAAAAATAGTTCAAGGATATCCAGATGGAACGTATCATCCCGATGAACCACTTACGCGAGCAGAATTTGTAAAACTAGTGCTTGCCGCCGCCGATTGTCGCGATTGCACACTGGCAGAGCCAGCAGAATCAACTGAGACGATTGTGGGCAGTTTTCTCGATATTCTCCCGACGGCCTGGTATCGCTTTTGTGTCGAACTCGCTCATGACTTAGAGCTTATTACTGGATATGCCGATGACACCTTTCGCCCAGAGGCCACGATCTCGCGGGCAGAAGCGACTGCTATTCTACTTCGTGCGGCAGAGATCCCTCTGCGCGCCGGCACCTTGCAGCAGATACTCGATTTGCCGGCCGATGCCTGGTACCTGGCTGAAATGATTACTGCCGTCGATATCGGACTGGTTCCGGTGCACTTTGGCCGCGTGTACCCAGAAGAAGCACTGACCCGCGGTGAATTTGCGCAAATGGCTGTGAAAATCTTTTCTACCAATGCCTGCAGCGCCCCTGGCCCTGCCGACGAAGGGGTGCTTATCGACCTATGTCCGCAAGTACCCGAAGACCTTGATGGTATCGATGACAACGATGGTTGTCCCGAGTTTCGTTATTCTAGTGTTTTCGACGATCTCCCGTATGGCACCTACGTGAAATCTTTTGTCGGCACAGATGAATACCCCTATCTAGATTTTATCGCCGACATCATGCCCGGTGATCAAATATCCGTCGCCATTACTTCAGAAGATGGGAGTGAGATCTATTCGCAAAGCCCGATCCATACTGTTCCTTTCGATTTTTCGCCTGCCCGATGAAACAACTCACTTTTCTTTTGAGCTTGCTCATACCAATAGTTACTCTTGGTATGCACTCGCAGGTATCGGCACAAGAGCTGGACCAGAGCACAAGTACCTGCCAAGTCGCCTGGAGTAGAGGCTTTGATGCGGTGCGGCTCAATAGCGTCGAGAATCCGGAATTTGGCATGAGTGTCTTTTTGCAACAAAACGATATTGCCCCAACAGATATGTGGTCGGCGTACCGCAGTGTCAGCTTTGCCAATCGCTGCTTTTTAGAAGCGGTCTGCAAGACCATCGATCTGGGTGGCAACCTTGCGGCGCTCGATGTGCCATTGGCGACGAAGAACTTACTTGGTGGCACCATTCCGGGTGCGTTTACCGCCTGCCCGACCGATACGACGATTGCCGAAATGCTCGAAGCAATCGCTATTGATGGCCTGTTTCAGCCAGAAGATATGAACGCGTGTAATTTTACCCAAGAGACCGCGGCGACAGAATCGCGCGCAATCCGCCTCGACAAGGTCTACATTACCTGCCGTCAACACGCAATGCTCGAATCGGCGGTATTTGACCGCGTGCTGCGCAACAAGATCATGGATGATGTGACACGTAAAACCTACGGCTACTTTTCGCTCGGTACACTCTCGCTGGTAGAGCAACTGAAGCAATTGCAAAACGATGCGGGCGAAATGGTGACGAGTTTTAATAATGTCATCAACCAGCTTTGTACTCTTGCTCACCCCGATTGATATGAAAGTCTACCAACTCGTATCGGCGGCCTGCGTTCTACTCATCTTACTGGGGTTTCCCATGCTGCCGCGATTGCTCGATGCAGAGGACAGCAACAACACCCCACAGGCGCTTGCTTCTGATCTTGGTGCCCTTGAAAGCGATTTCAAAAGTATGGATGATATCCGTTGTGACAAGGTCAACGGCACCGACATGATGCGACAACTTAGCGGTAACCCATCCCTACAAGGAGGTTCATTTACAAACGAGTATTTGAACATGGCGCTCGATGAGAATAATAAGCCGACAAATTTTCGTATCATCATCGATGAGTTTAAAACCGAACAAGACCGCCTGTTCGCTGAGCGCATCGACGAGCTGATGGGCACCGATGTACGTTGCGACTTATCTCAATCAAACGTGCCAGATGCCTATGCCGACAAGCGTATCAAACCGTTGGCAGAGTTTTTATCGGGGCGTATTTTTGATCTTCGCCAGGCCGATTGTGCTTTATTTCACATCAAGCATTCGACAGAACTCTTGTGTCCCCACTACGACACCAAAACCCAACAAGTAGCCTGGAATTGCGAAACCCGCATTCGGAAAGAAATCGAAACCCTGCGCCAAAATCTATTGCTGGCGATGAAGCTTTCGATTATGCAGCTCGACGAGATGTACATGGCATGGCCAGTGCACAAGCGTTTCGAATGCCTCAATGAATCAATGATCGATTACCGCGAGGTGTTGGTCGAGTTTCTCGAAATATATTCCAAGTTTCCTGAGGCCTTTCTCAACGCCTCTCAATCCACATGATAATTTTTCGCACCTTCGTCGGCTGTCTGTGCTTTCTGCTGTGGCTACCTGCCAGCCAGGCGGCAAACGAACGCATCTTCTCTGAATTTTATGAACGTATCGGGGGTGAGCGAAACGCCAAAGAACAGAGCCAGCTCGATGCCGTTACGGCAGCTCGCCTGAGTGGCATGCTCGGGGTCAACCCTGAGCAGATCATCGACTATATCCATCGTGGTATCATCAAATCTGAAGCTGGCGATCTGGCGAAAACCTGTGCTCCTGCCCAGCAAAAGACCGATGCCGAGGGGAACCCGCAGAATACGCTCTATACCACCAACGACTGCATGCAGCATATTCGCGACATGTGGGAACGAGAATACGAGATCGTCGAGATCGAGTTTCTTGCTACACAGCAATCTGCTGGCTTTTCGCGCTGGTGGGATGGCAATCTTTCTGGGCGGGATGATTTTGATGTCCTAGGAGACCTTAACGTGCTCGATCGCCAGTTTAACGGAGCCGATGCTCTGATGGTGGAGGCACCCAAGCCAGATATTGCCAAGCGCGAAGAACTCTCGCTGGCAGAATACGATTACCGTTTGCAGGGTGGATTCCCGAGTGCAGGACTTCCTTTTCAAGCAGGAACCGGATGCGATGCAGGTACGGTCTCGCTGTATGGCGGGTTGATCTGCCTGCCAAAGTTCTGCACTGATTTTATGTGTATCGATATCGTAGCTGTTCCGGGTCGGCGCGATACCAATGTTTCGAGCGGCAAAACCGAGTCGAGCGTGGCGAATATCGTGAACGATCTGCGAGCACTTGCCATACAGCTCGATAATGCGGAGCAGATCACACCCACCCGGAACACGAACCAGGCACACTGGTTTAGCCAACTCTTTAACTGGGATCAGATCTGGAATGCGAATTTTACCGCCGCACCACGCCCGATTCCGATTTTCGACGGCATTATTCCGCCAGATGGCAGCGAGCAAAAAAAACAGACCTACAAGTACGGCTACAATTCTGAGTCGGGGCAATTCTTTCTTGACGACTCAAATGCCGAAAATTCCCTCAACTATGCAAACGCGCTGGCAGATTTTCACATTCCGCAAGCATCTGAAGAAATGCAAGCGCAAGTCGATAGCGTGTGGGAAGAGTACAAAAAAGTGCGCGATGAATTCGGCTTATGTAATGCTGACCCCGAGTGTACTAGTTTTGAACTACTGGCAGCCTTTGTACGCAATTGCGAACTGTATGGCGCGCGCTCGACCCGGGGCAATATGGAATCGACACTCGACAGCTGCGTCGTAGATTTTGCTCGCAAAGCAGATAACAACCCCTTTGAAAGCTGGGACAGCTATTTTGTGAAAAGTGTCGAGATCAAACAAGAATTCGATGAAGAGATGTCAAAAAGCACGACCGCGGCTTCGAAGCAGATAGAAGCATTTCTGATTACTATGAAAGGCATTAGCGAATGCGCTATTCAGCAGGCCCAGTATACTTGTGGCATGCCAAAACTGAACTGTGCTCGTGAAGGCAAAGGAATTGTTTCTGAATGATGAACATGAAAAAGCAAACAGCAAACGGCAATCTGCGAACAGCGAACAGCAAACAGCAAACAGGAAAGAGTCATTCCAGCTTCTACCACGGCCAGCCGTTAACCGAAATCGTGCAGCCATATTATAAGTTGCAATCAGCAATTCGGGAAAAGCCGGTAGACGAGAAACAGTCAACGGCAAACAGCAAACAGCAAACAGGGAAACACCCCTTCTGCGTTACGCCTGCGAAAAGTGTGCTTTTGGCGAGAAAGCAGGGGTCTGGTACGATGCGTGGTAATTCACAATCCGTCATTTGGAAAAAATATTTGTCATTTGTCATTTGTAATCTGAAATTTGTGGCTGTGGCTGTACTTCTTCTTTCTGCAGTACTCACACCTATGGCTGTTGCTGAGGCGCGCACCGAACCTGCCGCGCCAGCGCGGGTCATTCTCAGTTGGATCAACGAGCAGATGACGGCGATCGATCGATTAAACGCAGAATTGATTGCGAGCGGGCAAGCTATTGAGGGCAGCAACTGCAAAGCCGGTATTGGTTGGGCGATCGGCTCTACGGCGCGCTTTCGCCTGGGCATTGATGATTTTCAGCGTTCTGTGGTGAATATTGGCCAAAACAAATGCCTCACCAACGATGTCAATCGCATTGAAAGCCGCATTCAACGCATTGTGCGCGAGACAGCTGAATCGGAACTTTCGTGCGATACCAACAAAGTGCAATGGGTAAACGGGGTTATCAATCAGATTTATTTTTTAAAGAGTTCGCTTGAGTATTACTCAGACCTGACCGAAGAAGATGAGGACCGCGCTCGCGAAAACGACATGCATCCGAGCCAGGAATTCAAGCGGAAGTTTGGGTTTGCGCCACCGTTTCTCAATGAGAATTTTTCGTTTATCGCTCCTGAATACACGAGTGATGCTGTTTGCCCCGATCCGCAATCGTTTTTTTCGTTCCACCAGGTTCTTCAGCAATGGCAGGCGCTTTTGTATCGCATTGAACAGATCATGGAAATGGGAAAAAACTTTGGCGAAGCTGCGACCAGTTTTTCGAGCGGCTCATCTTCGCTCTTCTCAGATGAAGATTTAGAGCGGATGCGCCGCAAGGGCAGTGCCGATGGCGAGGCGTGGTTCCGCCGTAATATTGTTCAACCGATCGATGACGTCTTTTTTCTAGAATACGAAGAAGAAGGTACACCGCTGATTGCGAAAGATGAATCTGAGGTTCCAGAAACAGTAGAGCTGATGTACAAGAGAGGGGTCTTTGGCCAGGGGCGGACATTAGAAGAGATCAAAGAAGATTACGGCCTCGAAACAAACAGTGTAAATAGCATCAATTCTCTCGATGCAGGTACACGCAACTACCCAAACGCACGCACGTCTGGCATTGATGAGCCCCTTACAAATCGGAAGGTTTACGAGATTCCACAGCGCGAAAGAGAATATATCGAAGACGCCGAAATATTCTTTCACAACGCCATGCTGATGTTGAAAATTCCTACCGAAGTCAGCCCTGCGGTAGCCGAATCGATCGAAGAACCGCTGATCGAACCTCCGCGCAAGATCGATACATCACGCAAAGAACAAGAAGCTGCCAATCGCCTGCTAGAGGGAGTCTGTCGCAGTCATGGCGCGTGTTCGTAGACGGTCGCTACATCGTCACCCAAAGGCAGTGACTGCTCTTCGTGCTCGACAAAATGCTTAGGAAACCGCTGCGCAAAGAGCGGCACCCCGCTTCTGGGCAGGCGCTTATTCGTTTTGATGATAATCAGTTCGTCGATCAGGTCGGCTTCGATAAAACTATTGATCGTACGTGCACCGCCTTCGATCAATACGCTGCGGATTTTGCGTTCCCAGAGCTCTTCGGCAATACGAGCCGGAGGGACAGTGTTCATCTCACTTTTAATTTGAACACAATTATTGTTCGATAAATCCAGCACACGATCCATTTTGGTAAACATGAGAAAGTTCTCATCACGAAACACGTGGGCATCATGCGGAATCCGCCGCCGTGGATCGATGATCACGCGTAAAGGGTCGCGCTGTAAATCACCATAACGCACCGAGAGCAGGGGATTATCGGTGATCACCGTATTGGTGCCGACAAGAATCGCATCATGCGCCTGGCGCAGCGCATGAGCAAATACTTGCGATTGCGGGCCTGAGATCTGTGTCCGTACCCCCGGCGCCTCGGCGATCATCCCGTTTTTCGAAACAGCGGCCTTGGCGGTAAAAAAAGGGCGTTTGTGCTGAAATCCGTGCAGAAAAAAGCGATTGATATCTTCTGCTTCTTTGCGCAGTAAGCCCATGCGCACATGGATTCCGGCAGCGTATAATTGCTCAGATCCACCACAAGCAAAGGGGTTGGGATCGGGCATGGCAATCACTACCTGATGGAGTTTTTTGCGGATGATCAGATCGGAGCAGGGGGGGGTCTTACCGTGGTGTGAACAAGGTTCTAGATTTACATACAGGCTCGCGCCAGCTACGTCGTAGCCATTGTTCTCGGCATCCTCGATGGCGGCGGCTTCGGCATGCGCTTCGCCGTATTTGGCATGAAAGCCCTCGCCGATAACGGTTTCGTCACGAACAATCACGGCTCCTACCAAAGGGTTGGGTGATACAAACCCCATGCCTTGTTCGGCAAGTTGGAAAGCGCGCTTCATGTAGCGGATATCGGAAAGCATTAGCGGAAGAATGTTTCTTTTGGATATTACGCCTCTTTTTCGTGAAAAAAAACATTGACACCCGCAACACGTGTGTACTAGTGTTTCAGTACGTTGAGTCAAGTGCACAGAACACTGCTGACTCACCCCCCATTCACTTTCATCTTCATGAATCCTCTTTCGAAAGCGCAATCGGCACAGCAACTGCGACTCATCCTCAAGTTGATACGAACGACAAAGAGTGATGCCGAGCTGCATCAACTGCTCGAAGCGATTCTTACACCGAGCGAGCTTGATGGTTTGATGGAGCGGGCACAGATTGTAAAAGGCCTGATCGATGGCAAGACGCAGCGCGCTATCTCTGTCGAAACGGGAGCCGGATTGGCGACGATTGCCCGAGGGAGTCGAGAACTCAAGTATGGCAGCGGGATATTGCAGACTCTTTTTCAACGTATCAAATGAAACTCCAGTGCGGTAATCAGGCGGTTTTTGAACTGCGAAAGCAGATTGATATGCGCGATGCGGCAGATATCTACTCTTCGCTGCGGGTCGAGGGCAAACCGGCGTTTTTGTTTGAGTCGCGTTCCGTCAATCCGCTTTATGGGCGCATGAGCCTGATTGGTATCAACCCGACCCTTGAAATCGTTGCGCGGGGCGAGCTCGTCACCATCCAGATTTTGCGCCCACGCGGCGAAGCTTTTTTTGTCGATTTTCTTGAATCTGGTATTGCTGACGAAGTGGATGAGATCGTCGAACGAACAAAAGAGAAGGTCGTACTGCGCATCAAAAAAGACAACAGTTTTTTGCCCGAAGAGCAGCGCACCAGGCGCAAAAACACCGTTTCTATCCTCCATCGTTTTCTTAAATTTTTTCGCTGCGAGACCGAATCGCTTCTAGGCGTATATGGTGCTTTTTCGTATGATTTTGCCCGCCTGTTTGAAGAGCTGCCCAGCGTGCACCCAGAACGCGCGAATGTTCCTGAATATCACTTTTTTCTCTTTGATACTTTTGTCCGTATCGACCTGATCAAAGACACTGCCGAAATAATCTGCTATCGGAGTTCTGACCTCGAAGTCGAGAAAGCCGTGCTCGATTGCAGTTTACGTGCGAAAGATGAAGCGCTCGTCTGCCCGTATTTTTCGGTCGGCGAGATCGAATGCGATACTGGTAAACATGAATACGAAGAACTAGTGCGAGCGGCTAAACAGCTCGCCAAACAAGGCGATACTTTTGAAGTCGTCTTTTCGCGCTGCTTTACTGGCAACTTCTTTGGCGATCCTTTCGCCGTGTATCGCATCTATCGCGAAAAAAATCCTGCTCCGTATCTCTTCTTTTTCGACTTTGGCGACGATCAACTGGTGGGCGCCAGCCCCGAAATGATGGTACGTGTCGAGCACGGCAAAGCGCATTTACGCCCGATTTCTGGCACGCGCCCCAGAGGGGCCGACCCCATTTCCGATCATGAACACATGCTCGAACTACTTAAGTGCGAGAAAGAACGCGCCGAACTCGATATGCTCATCGACCTGGGTCGAAACGACCTCAAGCGGGTCTGCGCTCCTGGTATCGACATTACCGCATACCGCGTGGTCGAACGCTACTCACGCGTGATGCACACGATCGCACATCTTACCGGCAACCTCCGCCCAGAATGCACGGCACTCGATGCACTGATCGCCTGCCAATCGGCCGGAACGCTTACTGGCGCGCCCAAGGTACAAGCGATGATCGAGATCGAAAAGCACGAAAAAGCCCGCCGTGGCTATTATGGCGGTTCTGTCGGATATCTTACTTTTGCCGGCGATATGGATACCGGCATCATCATCCGCACGGCGCATATCCACAATGGCCGTTTCGAATTTCGTGTTGGCGCCACGCTGCTCTACGATTCCGATCCGCATGACGAATACCTAGAGACCGAGAATAAGGCGCAAGCTTTACTTGAGATCTTGAATGGAAACTGATTTTTCTTTTGTCATTCTGAATAGAGTCGAAGATTTCTAAACCATGAAGTATACCGCATCAATCATTTATGGAAATATCATTTGGGGGTCATTCCGGCTTACCCGGAATCGAGCGGACTTTCCATTCTTTTTTCTGGATTGCCGCGTCACTCCCTACGGTTGTTCCTGGCAACGATGCTGCGCGGGTTCACGAAAGTGTATGTGGGAATACCAGATGTCACATGTAAAATTTATCATTTGAAATCATGAAATCCATCCTTCTCATCGACAACTTTGATTCGTTTACCTTTAACCTCGTCGATTTCTTCGAACGGGCGGGCGGCAAGCTGACCATCTTTCGTAACGATGTGCCGGTAGACGATGTGCATCCCGCAGAGTATGACTTGCTACTCATTTCACCAGGGCCGGGCGTGCCGAAGACCTCTGGCAACCTGATGGCGATCATTGAAAAAAGCGTGGGTAAAGTACCGATCTTTGGTGTGTGCTTAGGGCACGAGGCGTTGGCAGAAGCTTTTGGCGGGAGTCTCAAATTCGTTCCGCCGGTGCACGGCAAAAATTCTGCTATTCTGCACGATAGCGCGACTATTTTTGAGGGCTTACCGGCTGGCTTTCTCGGTGGCCGCTATCATTCTTTGGCAGTCGATAAAATGCCGGATGATTTCGAGATTTCCGCACGCACTAAAGACGATGTAATCATGGCGATGCGGCACAAGAGCCTGCCGATCGAAGCCGTGCAATTCCACCCCGAATCGGTACTGACAATGAAAGACAATGTCGGGCTGCAGCTGGTAGAGAATGTGATGCAGGTGCTGGCGCGCTAGCGGGTGGTTGTTGCTTCAGAAAACACAGATGATGGGCGGCAATATGTGGTTGCTTCTCCGCGGAAAGAAAAAGCGATACATTAATGGGCTATAGGTCAAAAGGTGCCACAACTAAAGACAGGAGTTTAGCCAGGCTTATTCACAAATACTTCATCATCCGCCTTCTCTGAGTGCTGTTTAAACTCTTGTTTCGAGATTACCGTATCAAAAAGCCCAACATCGCCACCTTCGTGACGATCTATTCCAGCATATACCAGACTTGCATCTTCGTAGCGCTTAAACTTGTACACCGCATCATTCATCAAAGAGCTGTTAAACACATTAAGACTAACAAGCAACTCAAAATCTTTTTTTGTTAAACCGGTGACTTTTTTAAATAAGCCTGGTTCCAACTCAGTGATTACATCTTTCAGCGTATGTTCACGAAAGTCAGTTAGATACATGAATACTGGTATACGGGTAGCAAACTTGATCAGCTTTTCCTGGATCATCTTTCGTGCACTCTTCACCTCTTTTTCTTCGTCGGATAACTCTTTTTTATCCTGTTTTGTTGGTTTAGTATCGCTTTCTGCTTGCTCTTTTTTCTTTTTATCAACTGATTCGGCTTTGTTGATAATAGTTTCGATATCCTGATTTAAACTACGAAACCCTTCGATGCTACTAAGCGCCTCCATTGCTTCTTTATTTTCCATCAGTCGTTTTAATGTGTTGTTGTCGACATTTACCAAGAGGGCGCTTTCCCAACGGCGTGCAAGCAAAGTCGCTGTAGTACCACTCATTGCCATATCAAGGATTCCAGCGGCGTCAATCTGCTTCATTGCACTACCGTCGTACGCAAGCACAGGCAGGAAGTGAATAAAATCTTCCACACACTTTTCTGGACTAGTCGCTTTATCACTCAACTCAACACTGTAGCTAGCAATCTGGTGAAGTGCCCGATTCGGTGCAAAATCAAACACGTAACATTCTTGTTTGATGATGTCTTCTTGATTTGGTGATTTACTGTCGGGGTTTTTTACTGTCCACGGAGTCTGAACTCGAAAAGCTGCCTGGAAGTAGGTTTCGGGAGTAGTGAGGTTGCGCAACATGAAGATACCAGTCCACGGTTTGACCGATACACCCGTCATAAGCTTCCCGCAAGAGAGCGTAATCGTTTTAGAGTGTAGCGGATCGTCCATAGCTTCTAGCACTGGTTTAAGGGCTTGTACGCCCTGACCTGCAGCGTTTCCAGCTGCAATAACGACCTCGTAACCATGGTAGAAGGTATTTTGTCGTTTTTGTAATAAGTTGGCCATTGCATAACAAGCAGCCACCGATGGCAAGAACCATAGTGTGTGATTTAACACCTGCAGTAACTCTGCATGGGAGAATGGCATGGGAGGCTTTTTGGCACCTAGTTTTAGGTTGTCGACAGTTGTCTCCTGAAAGGCACCTCGGATCAGATCGAGCCACTTCTGCACCTCGTCTTCGTATACAAATACTGCATCACCACCTTTACCTTTAGCACGGAAAAACTCGTTCAAATCGAATTCGTTAAACTCACCATCCATCGCTATTTCACGAATCGCATCCGGCATCTGGTACGTCATCATCACCATCCGTGGTAATGCAGCATAGGGATTAGCACCAGCTGACTCCGGCCAACTTTCTTTCGCCCGCTGTTCATCTGAATATGTCCAGTTAAATATCTGTTCTTCAATAAACTCACCAGATTGAATCGCTCGAAAAGGTGTACCGGAAAGATATAAATAAGCTCCCGTCTTTATTGGCAACGCTGCCTCAGAGAATTCCATTTCGTCTTTGATTCCATCAGTAATCTTATCCTCTTCACCTTCAAAAAGTTCTTTTGCACTTTCTCGCCAAGCACCGTAGTGATACTCATCAAAAATTACACAATCCCAGTTCTCTTCGTGTACCCATTTATTCTTTTCTTTAATCTTGCCTTTATTATTGCTTGGAAGATGGTTTTGGAATGAGCCAAAATATACAAAAGGTTTTGCTTTATCAATAGTTTCATAGGTAAATCCGTCATCAAGAACAGCGTTAAAAAACTGCCAGCCCTCAAAATCAACATGGCTATTTAAATCTTCTCTCCATGAATTTTCTACTGCTGGCTTGAAAGTAAGAACCAACACTCGCTTCCACTTCATTTTCTTTGCTAACTGATATGAAGCAAACGTCTTGCCGAATCGCATCTTTGCGTTCCACAAAAAGTGCGGTGTCTTTTTATTGTTCTCTTTCTTGGATTCAGTAAAGTATTGTAGGGTTTTTTCAACCGCAGCTGCCTGCTCTGGTCTCATGCCGAACGTTTGGTGTCTGTTTTCGATATTAGCTTCACCAGTGACTACAGCAGTATAAGCGGCTTCAACTTCTTTAGTCGTACACTGGAACCACTCTGTACCTTTCTCGCGTTTAATACCCTTACCCTCCAAAACCTTGTGGACTTCATGATCCATAAACGACCCGCCATCTTTACGCATTGCGGGTAATTCAAGCAAAATCCGGTACTGCACATTGACAGTACCCACTTGCTGCACTACACGCCCTTCAACTGAATTAACGGTATACCCAACTTTTATCCAGCCTTTTTTGTCTGGTACGCCGATGAGCTCGTAAGCATATATTTTTGGATCCGCTGGTGGACGTGGTGGGAAGAATTTTTGTGACATATTACTATTCCATCGGACGAATTAAGGAATCAATGAATGCGATCTCGTCTTTGGTCAACTTATATTTTTTGTACAGCTTTTCATCTGTCCATGGTTCGGAAAAATCTTGCATTGGTACAAATCTGAATTTATCTTTTGTATTGTCTTGAGTGATTTTTCTTGCTAAGACTAATGATCGAAAAAACTTAGTTTTTGCGTATGTAACAAAGTTTTTAGATTCCTGTTTATTTTTGAATGGTCCTATTACCAAATACGTTTCAGTACAACAGCTAGGATTTTCAGGAATAAAGGGTTTATTTATAATTTGATGCGGAAATGTGTAACCTCCATTGTATGCTTTTGAAATTAAAACTTTATACTTATCTATCAAACCATTAGAATCAGGAACTTTACACCTTGAAATAAAGCCGATTTTATTTTGAGCGTATATGGTAATATCTTCGATATTCTTTACGGTTGAAAATTTGGTAAAATTTGTAGAGAATCCAAATGGTTTTCGTGATGATACTATTTCCTCAACGGATTTATTATTCACAATATTAACCTTCTTAATTATATCTGTAATCTCATTAAATCGTATAAATATATCATTTTCATCAAGCTTTCTGTTTGACTTTTTCAAATTATATCCTGTAAGCATTGACTCTACACTACATGTACCTCGATTATCTCTTTCCCACAAAAAATAACAAATTCCGCCTTTCACTTCAACACCTGGAAAACAATCTGCTGCGTCGTGGTAGTCAAACATATAACGTAGACGATTGTCTTTCAACATTGAATCGCGAAAGCTATTTAAACCTTTTCCTCCTGAATACCAACGCGCGGGAATGATCAAACTTAAAAAACGTGGATTTAACTTTTTTGCTTGTTCAACAAACAGCTGATAAATAGGTTTTGCGCTTGTACCATAACCCCCATCACTCAATTGATACGGTGGATTGCCTATAATTACATCGAATTTCATATCATTAAAAAGTTTTGCTGGTTCATTTGTATGAATAAACTGATAGGCGTAGGTTTCAAGTGCGTCGTCACGACTATATTCAGCCTCACTCGCTCCACAATAAATACAACGGCCATTTTTCCACGTGTGCTCAGTTCGCTTGTAACGGATGTTGCCTTGTTCATCATTAAAATCAGTACAGATAGAATACTTACCATTAGCCGTCTTGGTACAGTATACGCTTCTGCGCGACAGAAGCGAAGTTAGTTCTGTTAACCCTAAGCCAAACAGTTGTTTGGTGTAGATATGGTTTAGTCGTTCTTGCTGATCTGGTATCTCTTTTTCTAACCCTTTATTTAGCCGTAAGGCGATTTCGCGTAAGAACACCCCGGTTTTGCATACTGGATCAAGAAAAGTAGCATTTTTGTCACTCCACAACTCATTCGGCAGTTGATTTAGCATGTCATTTACAACTGTTGGTGGTGTAAACACCTCATCGTTACTGAGGTTGGCCAAGCAGGTAAGTACGTCAGGATTATAATTAATTACTGGTTGCATAGGCTAGTTTTAAAACGTGGGTAATCGGATATTCTTTGACTGGTTTTGGAGTAAAAACCGGCTCGTCCATGTCAGATAAACGCATGTCGGCAAACAAGCCTTGATCTGCTTCATTATTTGGAATCAGTTCGTGAAAAGCATAATCACGGCGCTTAATATTACTGCCGTGCACCAGTGACCATTCTGAAAACGTGATTGGTTCAGGTTTGTTGCCAACAGTTTTAAGTGACAAGGCATCACCAACTACGATATTGCGATTAAGAATGAATTGTATGGATTTACGAAGCGCATCCTTAGTATGTTTTTTATAGCGAAGCGTATATAACTCATCAAAAAGATTGAAGAGGCGTCGACGACAGATCTCTGCATTATCCGACAGCAACTCGATACCATAGATACTGCCAACAGCAATGGCCGCCATACGCTCAAATTCCACCTGACTACGACCGTAACGTTTACTTACAATTGAGAGTTTTTGTTCAAGAATTGGAAGAATGAAGTTGCCGGTACCACATGCAGGTTCCAAGAAACGAGACTCAATGCGTTCTGTTTCGTGCTGGACCAAGTGCAACATTGCGCTGACAATGTGTGGTGGCGTAAATACTTCGGCGTGATCTCTGATTCGCTGCCTGGATTTTGAGTGTAAAAACCCCCTCAGTTGTATTTTTGCATCTATAGGCCCACCGCTCCGCTTGGGAATTTTTGGTATTGAAGTTGGCTGTAGTGTCTTGAGGTCTGGCATCAGTTCAGTATTATTACTTCGTGATTCTAGCTGTCAACAGAGTATTAATGCAACCCGGTGTTATGGATAATATGTACCGATCTTTGGTGTGTGCTTAGGGCACGAGGCGTTGGCAGAAGCTTTTGGCGGGAGTCTCATTTTCGTTCCGCCGGTGTATGGCAAGAACACACCCATCCATCACGATGGTCGGTCGATCTTTGCCGATTTGCCCGATGGCTTTCCCGGTGGCCGCTATCATTCTTTGGCAGTCGATCGGATGCCGGATCCACCAATTGCTAAGAAACCCGCACGAGTCGGCATCGACATGGATATTCGACTCTGCTGGTGAAAATACGGCTCGCTTGCACGATTGACTCTCAGCTCGAAATATACAATTAAATATGTTATAATATAAAAAATAAATCTCTTTGCTTACCCATGCCACGTTCACTCGTTGTCGGAAACGGCAACATGCTTGCTACGTTTGATGATTTCTTACAACTGCGCGACTTCTACTACCCCTATGTGGGTATGGAAGACCACACCACTTTTGGCAAGTTCCATCGCGTCGGTTTGTTTGTCGATGGGCAGATCAGTTGGCTCTGCGACAGCGGTTGGCAGATATCGCTTGCGTATCACGACGAAACGCTGATCGGCAAATGTGTTGCTAAAAACGACACGCTTGGCCTTGAGGTGCTCTTTGAAGATTTTGTTTACACCACACACGATATTCTCTTTCGTAAACTCACTGTCACCAATCATGCTGACCGCGAACGCGAGGTGAAAGTATTCTTTCATTACGACCTGCACATTTACGAAGACAAAGCGAAAGACACTGCGCAATACGAACCCGATCTGGGCGCGGTGTTGCACTATCGCCAAGACCGTTATTTTTTGATGAGTGGGCAATGGCTCACTGGTGAGGGGCTCGACCAGTACGCAATCGGCAAAAGCGGTTACGATGGGCTCGAGGGCACCTGGCGCGATGCGGATGACGGCTTTCTGCAGAAGAACCCCATCGAACAAGGCTCCGTCGATTCAACGATCGGTTTCCGTTCCATCATTCTGGCAAACAAAACCCAAACCCTTTACAGCTGGGTCATTGCCGGCAAACGTTATGATGACGTGAAAAACGATCTGGCTTTTATCCATGAACTCGGTTTGAACAAAATATTTAGTCATACCAAGATATTCTGGCAGCAGTGGGCGAACGAAGACCGTAGCGACTTTGGCGACTTGCCGCCGCATATCGTCGACTTATACAAGCGCAGCCTCCTCATCGTCCGCACGCAAACTGATAACCGCGGGGCGATACTTGCGGCGAACGACAGCGATAATATGAAGTTTAACCGCGATACCTACACCTACATGTGGCCGCGCGACGGCGCACTTGTTGCCATGGCGCTGACCGATGCCGGCTGCGAAACGCAGGTGCAGCGCTTTTTTGAGTTTTGCCGCGATGTGGTCACGAGCGATGGTTTTATGCTGCACAAGTACAATCCTGATCGTACGCTTGGTTCCTCATGGCACCCGAAGACGCGGAACGATGAACGCCAATTGCCAATTCAAGAAGACGAAACAGCTTTGGTGCTTGTAGCGCTCGATGCCTATCACAAACAGTTCCGCAACATCGAGTTCATTCAGCAGCTTTTTCATCCTCTCATTATACCGATGGGAGATTGGATGAGTACATTTATTGAACCAAAGACCGGATTGCCCAAGCAGACCTACGACCTGTGGGAAGAACAACGCGGCGTATTTAGCTATACGGCCGCTTGTGTCTATGCCGGATTACTTTCCGCTGCGAATCTCGCCGAGGCGACCGGGCATCTTGAAACCGGCGCGCGCTACCGCCAAGCTGCAGAGGGTATCCATACCGCCATGCTCACACATCTCTTTAGCAAAGAGCACAACCGCTTTTTGAAAAAAGTTGTGCTCGACGATGGCGAGATTATTGAACGCGACGCCACAATCGATGCCAGCCTCGCCTTTGTCTGGAAAATGGGCGTGCTGCCAACAAGTGACAAGCGTATTCAAAACACCATGCAGCACATTCACGATCAGCTTAGCATTCGCGGGAATATTGGCGGGGTGGCGCGTTACGAAAACGACAATTACCATTTCGACTGGGATTCCACCAATCACGGTGAATTTACCGGCAATCCCTGGCTTATCACCACCATGTGGGAAGCCGACTACATCATCGAAACGGCGAAGACGAAAAAAGACTTACAGCCGGCGAAAGAAATCCTCGAGTGGGTCTGCAAACAAGGAAATACTGCGGGGATCCTCCCTGAACAAGTCCACCCGATCACCGGTGCGGCCCTCTCGGTTTCACCACTCACCTGGAGCCATGCAACGTATATTGCCACGGTGGTGAAGTATGTTACCAAATTGCGAGAGCTAAAGGGATGATTATCAGGTCTCTTTCAGCGAATTACGAATGTTAAATGTCAAATTACAAACCGAAAGCGTAGGCGCACAATATTTTGTGTCCGGAACATCGAACCGATTGCACTTCCTGAAGAGGCATCTTATCATTACACCCAAGCAACGAAATTCATGACTCTTGAAATCGCTATTATCGCATTTGTAGCTTCTGCGCTGATTATCGCTTTGGCAGGCACACAACTGGCGAAGACAGCAGATCAACTGGCAGATGTGACCGGTATTGGTGAGGCGCTAGTGGGTGCGGTACTGCTGGGCGGCATCACTTCACTTTCAGGGCTTATCGTCTCGGTCAGTTCGGCATATCAGGGGCATCCTGACTTGGCGATCAGTAATGCGCTTGGCGGTATTGCGGCGCAGATATTTTTTCTAGCGATTGCCGATGTTACCTACCGAAAAGCAAATCTCGAGCATGCTTCGGCTTCGTTCAGCAATGTGATGCAGGCCGTATTTTTGATGGCATTGCTAGCATTTTTGCTAGTGGTCTTTACGCTGCCAGAGGTGACATGGTTTCACATCCATCCCGCTTCATTACTGCTTTTACTCGCGTATTTTCTGGGCATTCGCATGATATCCCGCGCAGGAAAAAACCCCATGTGGAGCTCGAAAACGACTGAAGAAACCGTGCGCGATGTGCCGAACCAAAATACGATGGATACCCAAAGCGTGCCGAAAGTCGTGACTCGATTCTTGCTTTTAGCGGCAATCGTCGCGGTAAGCGGATATACCATCGCGCAATCGGGTATTGTGATTGCAGACTCTACGACGCTCTCAGAAACTTTTGTCGGCAGCTTGTTTACGGCCGTGTCTACCTCGCTGCCAGAGCTGATCGTCTCACTTTCGGCAGTGCGCAACAATGCCTTGGTCTTGGCGGTCAGCAACATCATCGGGGGCAATACGTTCGATGTGATCACCATCGCCTTCATCGATATCGCCTATCTCGATGGATCGCTTTTGCATGCCGTTCAATTGCCTATTTTTCTCATCTCCCTCACCTTGCTGATGACCGCGGTCATCACCTTAGGATTACTGCACCGAGAAAAGTATGGCTTCGCCAAAATCGGTTGGGAGAGTGTGCTGATCATCATCCTCTTTTTGAGTGGATATACCTATTTGTTTTTTCAGTAGTCTTGATCCTCTTATCCTTCGATTAAAACCACGGCAAAAACGATCAAGCACAGCAAAGCGCAGAGCAAGATTCCGGCATTCAGCCACCAGACCCATCGATTGATCAAGACCGGATAGCTGCTCTCGATCGCGCGCAGCTTTAACAAAAAGAGAACAAAGTACAAGGTAATCAGAGCAGCAGCCGTTATGTAGAGAAGAAGCGGATTCATGCAGCCGGATTGGAAGCAGTCTTGTCTCTCCGGAGCAAATGCACCAGGTGGTCGATATTACTGATGTTTTTGAGAATAATCTTGGCGCCCCCCGTCACTTCACTGGAGAGTTCAACATTGCCGAAGCCAAACAGATTTTGCAGTACACCATGCTGGCGTACATCGATGGCCTGGATACTGTGTAGCGCGAATTCGTCGATGGAGTAGCGAAATAAGCCATGATAGCGTATGCAGATTAACTTTTCTGTGGTGATGATATCGGTGTTCACCCACCAGTGTGTAAAGCTGCTGATGAGAAGAGCTCCAAGCATCAGGAGCATGGTGATACCGAAGAGGATGATATCTTGCACCTCGCGGTTCAGAAAAAACAGCGAGATGAATGCCGTAGTATTGGTGACCGAGAAGATCACCACCCATTTGCCGATAAACATCAGCGGATGGCTACGAAAAATGCCGACGATGTTATCTTGTGGAAGCATGTTTGATAGCAGCATTCAATTCCAATTTTGCGGTTTCCGCCGCACTTGCCGCCCTTTCTGCGTAGTCTTTTCCATCACCGGCAAAGAGGATACCACGAGATGAATTTACAATCGCGCCTTGGCCGCTTTCATAGAATCCGCTCGCCACGTCCTCGGCACTGCCGCCCTGGGCGCCATAGCCGGGAATCAGAAAAAGCTGTGTTGGCATTTCGCTGCGAAGGAGGTGAATTTCTTCTGGCTCTGTGGCGCCGACCACAGCTCCCACGGCAGAAAATCCTGACGCACCGATAGTGCTTTCGCCGATGCGCGCAACACTGCGCGCGACTTCTTCGTGCAATAAACTATCACCTACGGGCAGATCTTGAAATTCAGTCGCACTGGGGTTACTGGTGCGCACCAGTACAAACAACCCTTTACCGGTTTGCGCGGCGACTTCTACAAAAGGAAGAATGCCGTCTTGCCCCAAATACGGAGAAATCGTCAGCGCATCGTACGGTTTTTCTTCACCCAAAAAGGCTTCGGCATATGCCGCTGCCGTACTGCCGATATCGCCGCGTTTGGCATCGGCAATCACTATCAATCCCTTTTCTTTTGCGTGCGCAGATATCCGCTCGAGCACGAGCCAGCCTTCTGTTCCCCATACCTCAAAAAAGGCGGTATTCGGTTTTACGATCGCCGCATGTGGGGCGATCGCATCGATAATCTCGGTCAGAAAGATCTCAATCGCTTCATCGGGGTCGTGCTTGGTGCGCAAAAACTCGGGAATGAGTTCAAAATGGGGGTCGAGACCAACACATAGAACAGAATCTTTATCTTCCATCGCCGCTATCGCGCGGTCACCAAAAAAAGTCATATCGTCACAAAATATCGTGAGCAGTATTGCATATCACTTTAAATCCGACCACCTGATTCTAAGGGCAGGGGTTCGTAAACTGTGTGTCGATATCTTCTATTCCAGCCTCCAATTCTGTCGTCCACTGCACATCTAGCGCGGCGACGCACTCTTCTAGCTGCGCGACATTCGACGGCCCGATGATATTGCTTGTGAGGTAGGGGCGGTGATAGACAAAAGCCAATGCCAAGGTGGCCAAACTCATGCCGTGAGTTTCGGCGAGTTGTTTGTAGCGCTTAATGGCCGCCTCTACTTTCGGTGTTCGATAGCGAGGATTAAAATCGGGATATTTGGTGAAGCGACCACCCTTGGGATTATTTCCATCCAGATAGCGCCCACCGAGAACACCGAAGCCGAGCGGAGAATAGGCAAGCAGCCCGATCTCTTCTTGCATCGAGACTTCGGCCATGGCGATGTCGTAGGTACGGGTCAGGAGGCTATAGTTGTTCTGAATGCTCACCATGCGGGGCAAGCTCTTTTCTCTGGCAATTTGCAGAAAACGCATCGTACCCCACGGAGTTTCGTTGGAAAGACCGAAATGCTTGACCTTTCCTTCGTCTTGTAACTGTTGCAGTACAGTCAATGTCTCTTCGATTGCTACGCCTTCAGTAGCGAAATCGTCTGCATGAAAATAGCGGCGACCGAATTTGGGTACTGCGCGGTCGGACCAATGTAACTGGTAGAGGTCGATAGAGTCGGTTTGTAGGCGTCGTAAACTCCCTTCGATAGCGGATCGGATATTTTTTTCATCGAGACAAGATTTACCATCGCGAATCCAACTGAGGCCGTGCTCTGGTCCGACGACCTTGGTTGCGAGAACGATTTTATCGCGCATGCCAGTACGGTGCAGCCATTTACCGATAATCGTTTCAGTAACACCGCATGTTTCTGACTGAGAGGGAATAGCATAAAGCTCAGCAGTATCAAAAAAGGTAATACCAAGTTCTACTGCGCGATCCATAATTTCACAGGCAGTTTGCTCATCAACGTGTGCACCGAAACTCATGGTTCCAAGACAAGCAAGGCTTACTTTCGTATCGGTCGTCGAGAGATTCATATACCTCATTTTCATCAATAAAAACGGTCTTAGTATCGCACATTTTTTCGCGAATTCGAAACCGACCGAGCAACCCCGATATGAACTAAGCCCCAATTCTCGTGACAGATGAGGCAAGTCGCTGTCGGTAGTATT